>CBAAAS010000226.1:2215-5607 GCA_964658855.1 uncultured Mycobacterium sp. | reverse complement strand
GCACGGTGTCGGCAGTCAACACCGCGTCGTCGAGGACAAAAGACAACGAATCGGCGGTGTGGCCGGGTGTCGCCCAGACCGTGATCCGGACTCCCGCAGCGTCGATCACCTCGCCGTCGATGAGTTCGCCGGACAGGCCGCGCAGAAATCCACTGCCCGCCGAGCGCACCGGCGCACCGGTCAGATCGACCAGCTTGTCGATGGCGTCGGTGTGGTCACCGTGACGGTGGCTGATCAGCACCAGAGCGATGCGGCCCACACCGGCGACGGCCGCAACGTGCTCGTCGTCATCGGGTCCGGGATCGACGATGACGACCTCGTCGCTGCCGGGTCCGCGCAGCACCCAGGTGTTGGTGCCCTCCAGCGTCATCTTGCCCGGGTTGTTCGCCAGTAGCACCGACGCGGTGTCGGTGACTGGACGAAGCCGGCCGTACGCGGGATGCGAGGGGGCTGCCTCAGCGGACTCTGTCATGGCCGCTAACCGACCTCGACCACCAGTTCAACCTCTACCGGGGCGTCCAACGGCAGTTCCGCAACGCCGACCGCCGAGCGGGCATGCACGCCGGCCTCGCCGAACACCTCGGCGAGCAGATCCGATGCGCCGTTGAGCACGCCTGGCTGGCCGTTGAATCCGGGTGCGGACGCGACGAATCCGACCACCTTGACCACCTTGGTCACCGAGTCGATGCCGACCAGCGAGTCGATGGCCGCCAGTCCGTTGAGCGCGCAGATCCGGGCGAGTTCTTTACCGTGCTCGGGCGCGACCTCGACGCCGACCTTGCCCGACTGCACCAACTTGCCGTCCTGCATCGGCAGCTGGCCGGAGGTGAAGACCAGGTTGCCACTGCGGACTACCGGGACGTAGGAGCCCAACGGCTGCACGACGACCGGCAACTCGATGCCGAGCTCTGCCAGCCGCGCCTTGACAGATCCAGCGGTCACTTCGGTCGTTTCAGATACGCGACGTGCTGCTCACCGGTAGGGCCTTGAAGGACGGAGACCAGCTCCCACCCGTCGGCGCCCCACTGGTCGAGGATCTGCTTGGTGGCGTGGGTCAACAGCGGGACTGTTGCGTATTCCCAGGTTGTGGGTTGGCTCATATCGCGAGCTTATCGGCAGCGCCGATGGGCTACGTGGCTAGCATGCAAGGGTGGGGACCACATCGAGCGGTGGCAGCAACGTCAGCTGGCCATCGCGATTGTCAAAAGCTCGTCTGCACTTCGTCACCGGCAAAGGCGGCACCGGCAAATCGACTGTCGCTGCGGCGCTGGCACTGACCCTCGCCTCCGGCGGGCGCAAGGTGTTGCTCGTCGAAGTCGAAGGGCGCCAGGGCATTGCGCAACTCTTCGATGTGCCGCCGCTGCCCTACAAGGAGCTCAAGATCGCCAGCGCTGAGCGCGGCGGCCAAGTCAACGCGCTGGCGATCGAACTCGAGGCCGCGTTCCTGGAATACCTCGACATGTTCTACAACCTCGGGATCGCCGGTAAGGCGATGCGTCGGGTCGGAGCGATCGAGTTCGCGACGACGATCGCGCCCGGCCTCCGTGACGTCTTGCTCACCGGCAAGATCAAAGAAGCGGTGATCCGCGTGGAAAAAGGGGCCAAGAACCCGGTCTACGACGCGATCGTCGTCGATGCGCCCCCGACCGGTCGCATCGCCCGCTTCCTGGACGTCACCCGGGCGGTCTCCGATCTCGCCAAGGGCGGACCGGTCCACTCGCAGGCCGAAGGTGTGGTGAAGATCCTGCACTCAGACCTGACGGCCATCCATTTGGTCACCCTGTTGGAAGCGTTGCCGATGCAGGAGACCCGGGAGGCCATCGACGAGTTGCAGGAGCTGGGCTTGCCGATCGGGTCGGTGATCGTCAACCGCAACATCCCGGTCTATCTGCAGCCCGACGATCTGACCAAAGCCGCCGACGGTGACATCGACGCCGACGCGGTGCGAACCGGCCTGGCCGCCGCCGGGATCAAGCTCAGCGACGACGATTTCGCCGGCCTACTGACCGAGACCATCCAGCACGCCACCCGGATCACCGCGCGGGCGTCGACCGCGGAGCAGCTCGACGAGCTGAAGGTGTCGCGGCTGGAGCTGCCGACCATCGCCGACGGCGTCGACCTCGGCAGCCTTTACGAGCTGTCGGACGCGCTTGCACAGCAGGGAGTCCGATGAGTACTACGCCGCCGGTTCTGGATATCGCCGGCATTCTCTCCGACACGGCGAACCGCGTGGTGGTCTGTTGCGGCGCGGGTGGGGTCGGTAAGACCACCACCGCCGCGGCCATGGCGCTACGGGCGGCGGAGTACGGCCGAACCGTGGTTGTCCTGACCATCGACCCGGCCAAGCGACTGGCACAGGCGCTGGGAATCACCGACCTCGGCAACACACCACAGCGAGTGCCGCTCGCTGCCGAGGTGCCCGGCGAGCTCTACGCGATGATGCTCGACATGCGCCGCACCTTCGACGAGATGGTGGTGCAGTACTCCGGACCCGATCGCGCACAGGCGATTTTGGACAACCAGTTCTACCAAACGGTCGCCACCTCGCTGGCCGGCACTCAGGAGTACATGGCGATGGAGAAACTCGGCCAGTTGCTGGCCGAGGACCGCTGGGATCTGGTGGTGGTGGACACGCCGCCGTCGCGCAACGCGCTGGACTTCCTCGACGCACCCAAGCGGCTCGGCAGCTTCATGGACAGCCGGCTGTGGAAGCTGCTGCTGGGACCGGGCCGTGGGATCGGCCGATTGGTCGCCGGCGCGGTCGGCTTGGCGATGAAGGCGCTGTCGACCGTCCTCGGCTCGCAGATGCTCTCCGACGCCGCGAGTTTCGTGCAGTCGCTGGACGCGACCTTCGGCGGCTTCCGGGAAAAGGCTGACCGCACCTACGCGTTGCTCAAACGGAGCGGCACCCAATTCGTCGTGGTGTCGGCTGCGGCACCGGATGCGCTGCGGGAGGCGTCGTTCTTCGTGGACCGGCTGTCGGAAGAGAAGATGCCGCTGGCCGGGCTGATCCTGAACCGGACCCACCCGATGCTGTGTTCGCTGCCGGTCGAGCGCGCCATCGACGGCGCTGAGACCTTCGAGACCGACGGCGCCAACGCTCTGACCAAAGCCGTCCTGCAGATTCATGCCGATCGCGCGGCGACCTCCAAGCGGGAGATTCGGCTGCTGTCGCGGTTCACTGGGGCGAACCCCCACGTCGCTATCGTCGGGGTGCCATCACTGCCGTTCGACGTCTCCGATTTGGAGGCGCTGCGGGCGATCGCCGATCAGTTGACCGCGACTGGTTAGCTATCGGTTCAACCGACGCTGCGGTGCTTGCGCTGGGTGTTGAAGAACTCAGCCCAGGACACCACCTCGGGGTGCTGCTTGAGCAGCGCACGCCGCTGACG
>CBAAAS010000226.1:0-2115 GCA_964658855.1 uncultured Mycobacterium sp. | reverse complement strand
TTCGAGGTGCCCAGCGACAAGATCGCCAACACCATGAAGCTGGCCATCGTCTCGATCGAGGACAAGCGCTTCGCCGAGCACAACGGGGTGGACTGGAAGGGGACCCTGACCGGACTGGCCGGCTACGCCTCCGGCGACGCCGACACCCGTGGTGGCTCGACGCTGGAACAGCAGTATGTGAAGAACTACCAATTGCTGGTGATCGCACAGACCGACGCCGAGAAGCGCGCGGCCATCGAGACCACCCCGGCGCGCAAGCTGCGCGAGATCCGGATGGCGCTCACCCTGGACAAAACCTTCACCAAGCCGGAAATCCTGACCCGCTACCTGAACCTGGTGTCGTTCGGCAACAACGCATTCGGCGTACAGGACGCGGCGCAGACGTACTTCGGTGTCAACGCCGCGGACCTGAACTGGCAGCAGGCCGCCTTGCTGGCCGGCATGGTCCAGTCGACCAGCGCGCTCAACCCTTACATCAACCCGGACGGGGCGCTGGCCCGACGAAACCTGGTACTGGACACCATGGTCCAGAACGTCCCCAATGAGGCCGACGCGATCCGGGCCGCCAAGGCCGAGCCGCTCGGGATCTTGCCGCAGCCCAAGGAGTTACCGCGCGGCTGCATCGCAGCCGGCGACCGCGCCTTCTACTGCGACTACGTGCAGGCCTATTTGGCACGCGCCGGGATCAACAAGGAGCAGCTCGCGCGCGGCGGCTACCTGATCCGCACCAACCTCGATCCCGATGTGCAGGAGCCGGTCAAGCACGCGGTCGACACCTACGCCAGCCCGACCCTCGAGGGCATCGCCAGCGTCATGAGCGTGATCAGGCCTGGGAAGAACTCGCACAAGGTCGTCGCGATGGCCAGCAACCGCACCTACGGGCTGAACACCGAGGACGGTGAGACCATGCGATCGCAACCGTTCTCGCTCGTCGGCGACGGCGCCGGGTCGATCTTCAAGATCTTCACCACCGCTGCCGCGATGCAGATGGGCATGGGCATCAACACCACACTCGAAGTGCCGGGCAGATTCCAGGCCAAGGGCATGGGCAACGGCGGCGCCAAGGGCTGTCCTAAAGAACAGTGGTGTGTGATCAACGCCGGCAACTATCGGGGCTCGATGAACGTCACCGACGCGTTGGCCACCTCGCCCAACACCGCGTTCGCCCGGCTGATTCAACTCGTGGGTGTCCAGCGAACGGTCGACATGGCGGTCAAGCTCGGGCTGAGGTCCTACGCCGAACCGGGCAGCGCCCGCGCCTACGACCCGGAAAGCAACGAGAGCCTGGCCGATTTCATCAAGCGGCAGAACATCGGCTCGTTCACCCTCGGCCCGTTCGAACTCAACGCCCTCGAATTGTCCAACGTCGCAGCGACATTGGCGTCCGGCGGCACGTGGTGCCCACCCAACCCGATCGACAAGCTGATCGACCGCAACGGCAATGCAGTGGCTGTCACCACCGAGGCATGCGATCAGGTGGTCCCCGAAGGACTGGCCAACACCTTGGCCAACGCGATGAGCAAGGACGCGCTCGCCGGCGGCACCGCGTCTGGATCCGCCGGAGCAGCCGGCTGGAATCTGCCGGTGTCGGGCAAGACCGGCACCACCGAGGCGCACCGATCGTCGGGCTTCGTCGGCTTCACCAACCAGTACGCGGCCGCCAACTACATCTATGACGACTCCACATCGCCCTCGGACCTGTGCTCGTCGCCGTTGCGGCGTTGCGGCGACGGCAACCTCTACGGCGGTAACGAGCCGGCCCGCACCTGGTTCACCGCGATGAAGCCGATCGCCACCCTGTTCGGTGAGGTGAAGATGCCACCGACCGATCGGGAGTACGTCGAAGGTGGCCCCGGATCCCGGGTGCCCAGCGTCGCCGGTCTCGACGTCGACGCCGCGCGTCTGCGATTGAAGGAATCCGGCTTCCAGGTCTCCGAGCAGCCCGCGTCGATCAACAGCAGCGCGCGCTACGGCGAGGTGGTCGGCACGACCCCCAACGGGCAGACGATCCCGGGCGCGGTCATCACCATTCAGACCAGCAACGGCATCCCGCCGCCGCCACCGCCACCACCCGACGGCATGCCCGCGCCGGTGGGCTCCCAGGTGATCGAGATT
>CBAAAS010000225.1:900-5615 GCA_964658855.1 uncultured Mycobacterium sp. | reverse complement strand
TCGGTACGGTCTGCGGTCACGACGGTGCTTCCGGGATACATGGTGCCGTCGTCGCTGACGGTGCTCGACGCGCTGCCCAAGACGGAGTCGGGCAAGCTGAACCGCCCGGGGTTGCCGCGCCCTGCGGTCAGCACCAGCGGACACACCGAGCCGGCGCGGACCGACACCGAGCGCGCGCTGGCCGCGGTATTCGCCGACTTGCTCTCCACCTCGGAGGTGGGGCGGTTCGACGACTTCTTCGCACTCGGCGGGGACAGCATCCTGTCGGTCCAACTGGCCTCGCGGGCAAGGGCGGTCGGACTGTCGGTCAACCCGCGGATGGTGTTCGAGAACCCGACGCCTGCGAAGCTGGCCGCCGCGGTGGATGCGCTCGGGGTGGCCGGTGACTCCGCTTCACCCGACGACGTGCCCGAAACCCGATTCGAGCCGATGACGACATCGGGCTTGTCGGCGACTGACTTGGCCGCGGTGACGCAGCTGTGGTCGAAGTCGCGGGACGGAACGTCATGACAGCAGCCACGGGAGTCGAAGCCACCGAGGCCGATCAAGGCGCAGCCATGCCCGACATCGAGGACGTGATGGCGCTGAGTCCTCTTCAGGAGGGCCTCTATTCGCTGACCGCACTGGCGGAGTTCACCGAAGGCCAGCCCGCCGACGATCCGTACGTGATCGGCATGGCCGCCGACATCTTCGGCTCACTCGATGTCGCGTTGCTTCGCGATTGCGCGGCGAAAATGTTGGTCCGGCATCCCAATCTGCGGGCAAGCTTCTTCAGTCGGGGGATCGCCCGTCCGGTGCAGATCGTGCCGTCGCGAGTCGATCTGCCGTGGCGCGATGTGGCCGCGGCCGAAACGGAGATCGAAGCGATCGAACTCGATGAGCGGCGACGGCCGTTCGATCTAGAACGGCTACCGGCACTTCGCTTCCTGCTGATCGAATTACCCGATGCGCGCTGGCGTTTGGTGATCACCGCCCACCACATCGTGATCGACGGCTGGTCGCTGCCGGTGTTCGTCGCCGAGATGATGATCCTCTACCGCGCCGGCGGCGACCTCGGCGCGCTGCCGGTCGCGCCGCGTCCCTACCGGGATTACATCGGTTGGCTTGCCGGTCGCGATCAGGAAGCCAGTCAACGGGTCTGGCGCGAGCACCTTGCCGGCCTGAGTGGCCCCACGCTGCTGGCTGCCGCATTCGGCGGCGAGGATGCGGCCCGCACGTCGACGCGTCTGCCGCAGAGCACCGAGTTGCAACTGGACGCCGAGGCCACCGAACGACTGGTCAAGGGCGCCCGCTCACGCGGCATCACGCTCAACACGCTGCTGCAGATGGCGTGGGCGACCATCGTGTCGCGCCTGACCGACCGCGACGATGTCGTGTTCGGTGTCACGGTGTCCGGCCGGCCCGCGGAACTGGCCGGTGTCGAGACCATGGTCGGCTTGTTCATCAACACCGTTCCGCTGCGGGTGCGCCTCGACGCCTCGGCTCCGGTCGGCCCGCAGTGCCTTGCCGTACAACGTGATTCGGCGATCCTGCGCGAGCACAGCTACCTCGGGCACGCGCAACTGCGCGCGATGGGTGGCGTCGGAGAAATGTACGACACCTTGCTGGTCTACGAGAACTTCCCGACCGGCGGTATGTCCGGGGGCGACCAGTTGGCCGGCACCGGGGTCACCTTCCGCCCCGCCGCGGTGGAAAGCCTCACTCATTTCCCGATCGTGCTTGCCGCCCATATGGCCGACGAGGGACTGGTCCTGATGGTCGAAGTCATCGACGGCGCGATCGGAAACACCACCGCGGCCGCGCTCGGCCAACGGCTGCTGGCCACCGCCGAGCAATTGCTGCAGCGGTGGGATTATCCGCTGCGTGATGTCAGCGTGCTGCTGGCCGACGAAGCGGCGCCGCTGGGCGTCGGTTCGCCGAAACCCGCGACGGCGCAGAGCATTCACGTCCGGTTCGCCGCGGTCGCCGCGCGCACACCCGATAGCCCGGCGGTGACGTGGGCGGATGGCGTGCTGAGTTACCGTGAGCTCGATGATGCCGCCGACCGGCTGGCCGGCACGCTGGTAGCACGTGGCGTGGGTGCCGAAACCCCAGTGGCCATCCAGCTTTACCGCGGACCGCAGTACGTCGTGGCGATATTAGCGGCGCTGAAGGTCGGCGCGACCTACGTGCCGTTGGAGCCGGGGATGCCCGCGGAACGGGTGAATTCGATCCTGCGGCAAAGTGGTGCCACCATCGTCATCGATGACGACTTCGCGGCCGACGGCGGCGGCGATTTCCGGCCCGTCGAGGTCGATCCCCGCCGCGCCGCCTACGTGGTGTTCACCTCCGGAACAACCGGGGAACCCAAGGGTGTCATCGGAACTCACGCTGCGGTCGGTGCCTACGCCGACGATCATCTGGACCATGTGCTGCGACCGGCGGCGGCCCGGTTGGGCCGCCCGCTGCGCGTCGCGCACGCCTGGTCGTTCGCGTTCGACGCGGCCTGGCAGCCGCTGGTGGCGCTGCTCGACGGCCACGTCGTGCACATCGTCGACGAACACACCCAGACCGACGCCGAGGCACTGGTCGCCGCCATCGCCGAGCACGGCGTCGACATGATCGACACCACCCCGTCGATGTTTGCTCAATTGAGGTCGGCAGGTTTGCTAACGCGGGTGCCGTTGGCCGTGCTCGCCCTCGGTGGTGAAGCGCTGGGTGGCAGCTCCTGGGCATTCATCCGAACCGAGTGCGCCCGCACCGGCATGACCGCCTTCAACTGTTACGGCCCCACCGAGACCACGGTCGAGGCGGTGGTGGCCGCCATCGACCAGCACGACGAGCCCTCGATCGGGCGCCCGACCAGTCACACCCGCAGCTACGTGCTGGACTCCGCGCTGCGCCCGGTGCCCGACGGCGTCGCGGGGGAGCTGTACCTCGGCGGCGCGCAGTTGGCCCGCGGCTACCTGAACCGCGCACCAGAAACCGTGCAGCGCTTCATCGCGGACCCTAACGTCCGCGGCGAACGGATGTATCGCACCGGCGATCTGGTGCGCCGCCAACCCGGCGGTTCGCTGCAGTACATCGGTCGGGCCGATGCGCAGGTGAAGATTCGCGGCCATCGGGTGGAGCCGGCCGAGATCGCGGTGGTGCTCGAATCGCATCCGGGCGTGCGGCATGCCAGCGTCGTGGTGCACGAACGGCAGGGCGTTCCGCGGTTAGTGGCCTATGTGGCGGTGGGGGATTCGACGGGCCGGCGACCGACGGTGAACGAGCTGCGCCGGATGCTGGTTGGCCGGTTGCCGCGCTACATGGTTCCGCAGCGCATCGTGATCGTCGACGACATCCCGCTGACCTCCAACGGCAAACTAGACGAAATAGCCTTGGCCGCAATCGATTCGGCGGCATCGACGGAGTCCGCCGGAACTGAGCCGGACACCGCGACCGAGTCCGCGCTCATCGAAGTGCTCACCGAGATCCTGCACGTCGCCCGCATCGACCCGAACGCCGATTTTCTGGAGCTGGGGCTCGACAGCATCGTGGCCCTGTCGGTGGTGCAGGCGGCCCGCCGGCGCGGCATCGCGCTGCGTGCCAGGCTCATTCTCGAATGCAGCAGCGTGCGTGAACTCGCCGCCGCCATCGACACCGAAGCCAATGAAGCAGCCGCCGAGGAGGCCGCCCGGCCGCCGGCGGATGCGCAAGCCGGCAACGGGCCGATACCGCTGCTGGCCAATGCGCACTGGCTCTACGAATTCGGCGAGCCGCGGCGGCTGTCGCAGGCCGAAGCGATCCGGTTGCCTGACGGTGTCACCGGTGAACAGCTGAAAGCGGCCCTGTCAGCCATCGTCGACGGCCACGAAGTACTGCGCAGTCGGCTGGACCGCGCCAGCATGACGCTGCGTCCCGATCAGCCACGCGATTTCCTCACCGAGACCACGGTTTCCGGTGAGCTCCAGGCGGCCGTCGCCGCCGAGACTGGGCGCGCGATCGACAGCATTGACCCCGAACGCGGAAAGCTCATGGCGGCGACGTGGCTGCGGCCCCCTGCCGGCCAGAGCGTGCTGGTGCTGGCCGCCCATGTACTGGCCCTTGACCCGGTGTCGTGGCAAGTGGTGCTCGGCGAACTCGACGCCACCCTGCACGCGCTGATGGCCGGCAACACTCCGGCGCCCGTCCGCGAGCGCACCAGCTACCGGCGCTGGGTCGACACGATGACCGCGCGGGCGGAATCGCTTGACAGCGAACCATATTGGACGACGCAACTCGTCGGTGAAGATCCCCAGCTCGGTCGACGACGGCTGGCGCCGGACAGCGACGTCGCCGCCGGACTGCTTGTCCAAACGGCAATGCTCGACGTGGAGACCACTGCGCGGCTGCTGAAGTCCGGCCTACCGGTGTTCGACGTACTGATCGCCGCCGCGTCGCGGATGGTCACCGTGTGGCGCCAACGCCGCGGCCAGCCGACGCCTGCGCCGCTGCTCGCGCTGGAAACCCACGGCCGCGCCGACGCGCTGTTCGACGACGCGGTAGACACCTCCGAGACGGTGGGACTGCTGAGCGCGATCTACCCGCTGCGTGTCGACACCGACGATCCACGCCAGGTGCGAGAATTGCTGACGTCGATTCCCGGCGACGGTGTCGACTACGGGCTGCTGCGCTATCTGCGCGGCGACACCGCAAGCCGACTCGCCACCTTCGGCGAACCGCAGCTGCTGCTGAACTATCTGGGTCGCGCC
>CBAAAS010000225.1:0-890 GCA_964658855.1 uncultured Mycobacterium sp. | reverse complement strand
GGTGATGTTGCCGTTCATCCAGTGCCACCAGACGCGCGGTCGCGCCGACGTCGGCGGAACCAGCGGACTGTGGCTGGATCGTGGCCTGCTGACCGGTGTTTCGCCACTGCCGGAGCCCGGACTGGCCGTGCGCTACGAGCTGAGCCTGGTGGCCACCGTGCTCGGCAGTGGCGAGCACCAAGTATTGGTGACACAGTGGCGAGCGCTGCCCGACATACTCAGTGAATCGGACATCGCTGCTTTGCAGGAGCTTTGGACGCAGGCGCTCGCGGAGGTGTTGCCATGACCACGCTTGCGGTGCTGGGCGCCGGTGTGAAAGCAGTGGCGGTTGCCGCCAAGGCGCATGTGCTGAAGGAGATGGGCGTCGAGGCGCCGAACGTGGTGGCCATCGAGCGGACCGGAGTCGGGGCCAACTGGCAGGCCAGCGGTGGCTGGACCGACGGCGCGCAACGGCTGGGTACCAGCCCGGAAAAGGACGTCGGCTTCCCGTACCGCTCGTCACTGGTGCCGCGCCGAAACGGCGAAGTCGACGAACGCATGACCCAGCACAGTTGGCAGTCGTACCTGATCGCCACCAGTCAGTTCGCGCAGTGGATCGACCGCGGCCGACCGGCGCCGACTCATCGGCGGTGGAGTCAATATCTGCGCTGGGTAGCCGACGAGATCGGCATGACAGTGGTCTACGGCGAGGTCGAGCGCCTCGCGGTGGACGGTGAGCAGTGGGCGTTGCACACCGACGAAACATGCGTGCACGCCGACGGTCTGATGATCACCGGTCCCGGACAAGCCGAGCGATCATTGCTGCCGGGCAATCCGCGGGTGCTGTCCATAGCTCAGTTCTGGCATCGTGCCGGCCAGCAGGACCGGATCAACGCAGAGCGGGTGGCGGT
>CBAAAS010000224.1:3773-5623 GCA_964658855.1 uncultured Mycobacterium sp. | reverse complement strand
ATGTATCCGAAAGCCTTTCCACTGGGAAACAGCGCCGACTGCCAAGCGTGCCCCCAGAACTCGGTGATGTCGCGGACGCCCTGTCTCCTGATTCGGAGGCCGCTGCCCTCAAAGGTCTGGCTATCGCCGGCCACTCTTACGAACCCTTTGGCGCGGAAAAGTTGCTCATAGCGGGGGCCACCCATGAGCTTGCCCTCGATTGAAGTGGCCAGCATCTCGGCTGCCTCGGGAAACAGTGTGCCTTGCGTCCACGGAGGTACTGCCATGGTGGCTTCGACCTCAAATTCAAGGTCAACCAATGGGCCGTCGAGATGGGCATCGATCATTGCCTGTGTTGTGGTTTCGATTGCCTTGCCGCGAAATGAGGCAGTCCAGCGTTTGAACGGTTCAACACATCGGAAGGTCAGCGGACCGGCACCCAGGACGGTCGCGCGTCCGTTGGAATCGACGGCAGGGACGCTCGGAAACTTGTCCCAAAGGCGGTACACCCGACCGTCATTGAATCCGACGCTGAGCATCACTTCATGGTTGTCCCAGTCGGGGGCGAGCGCCTCGACAGCGAACCGCGGTAGCCCTACGTGCCCGCAGTCGTCCGAGACCCACATGTTGACCGCGTCGCGCATGCCGTCGACCTGTGGGCATTCGGGGAATAGCAGCTCGCGTGATTCCGGCAATCCGCCGGTGAGGTCGATCGCCATCGCCTAGCTCCTGATCGTTGTCTTGGTCCAGACCGCGGTGCGGGCCGTGTAGCCGGCGAATAGTGGCCGCAGGCTCTCTATTTCGAGACCGAACGTGGATGGGTCGGGATGGATGTTCGTCTCCCGTGCGGCGGCGTGGGCTGCCCACCACGTGCGCATGTTGTCCTCGAATTGTGCCGACACCGCCTCGCCAAGCCAGGCGTGGAGCCGACGGACTTCACCGATGGGATCGCGCTGCACAGCAAGGAAATCCATATCGAAGAAGCGGTCATTATTGCCGCGATCTCGAAACTCCGCGGCGCGATGGGTGGCGACCGTCCAGTGCTCGACGTTCAATGCGCCGAGATAGCGGCGATCCAGGGTGTCGGTGAACTGAGCAGCCAACTCGGCATACAGATCGGCTACTGAGACGATGACCTCCGCGGGGTCGCGGTGTGTCATCACGAATCGCGCATCGGGGAATGCGCGATCAAGGCTGTTGAGCCACAACATGTGTGAAGGACTCTTGAGCCGCCACGGGTGGGCCGGGGCGCCCCATTGCAACAGCTTGAGCACGCGGCGCTCGTAGGTGTATGTCGATTCCAGGTCGGCGTCGAGTAGCCATCTCGAGTAGGAGGGGATTTGGGCGAACGCCTGGAAATACTGCGATTTGAAGTCCAGCGCCATCAAATCCTGGCACTCGTAAGGTCCTGTTGCGGTCACGGGAACCAGGTCAGCTATGCGGGGAATCCTCTGCTTGACGTCCGCTATTTCTGCGGACGCCCGCTCAATGCGGGGATCCGCGCCCGCCACTGTCGACGGGGGTGGGCAAGGCTCAGAAGCCTCCCATCGCCGCAGTGAGCGGGCGCCGGCGTCCTCGCCCAACAGGAACGAAAGTGCGGTCGAACCTGTCCTGGGAAGGCCGAGCCCGATCAGAGGGCGTGTGATTGGCTCGTTCTCGATTTCGGGGTAACGGCGGTACCACTCTTCGACCTGAAGACGTTGCGACAGAAGCTTTGTCAATAAGTACGGGAGTGCGGCCTGGCCGAGAGCGTTGAGGTTGGCCTCGCTTTTCAATGAGTGGACCAGCCGCTGCAGGCCATCCCGAAAAGAGTCCTCGCCGAAGTCGGAAAGGCCGGTCTGTGCCTGCGCCGCATCGAGCAGGTCGGTTAC
>CBAAAS010000224.1:0-3673 GCA_964658855.1 uncultured Mycobacterium sp. | reverse complement strand
TCGTCGCATTGGTAGCGCAGGCGAAGCAGATGGTGCAGGCGCAACGACGAGACGTGGTGGCGGCCTGGACGGACCAGGACATCGGGCGAAGGTTCGCCTTCACGACGAGCGCCGGTCGATTCTTATTCGACAGGACCGACGGCCCATTTACGCTGCGCGATCCACGGCTCCGCGAGTCTTATTCGGTAAGCGTGATCGCCTGGCGCGGACACTGGCGCGCTGCATCGCGTACGCCTGCTTCGTGGGCTGGCCCGACCAGCGATTCCCGCACAGCCAGTTGGTCATCGTCACCCAGGTCGAAAACTTCAGGGACGATGCCCATGCAGACCCCGTTCGCCTCGCACAGTCCAAAGTCAACGTCGACCCTCAATGCAACTCCCGTCTCATTCGGCGAGGCCAGATCCAATCCCGGCTGACCGCTGTCATCGGGCGGGTAGGCCTGTGTTGCGGCGGCCGACCACATCGCCACCGCATCATGTCTCACATTACATTTTCTCCAGTATTTGTAACTCTAGTGTGTACACTGGCGATGTCGAGTGCAAGACCGGTGACCGCACAGCGGGTGGCCGCTACGTGCGATCCACGAGATGGAGGGGCACGACGTGGGCATTGTGACAACGGCTCCTCAGACTGCGATCGAAGGTTCTCGAAGTCTGGTGAGCACTCCCGACGGCGGTATCAAGACCTCAGGCCCTGCCCAATCCCGCGGTGTCTTCCACGCGATGCGGTTGCGGGTCGGCCATCCGCGGACCGAAACCTTCCGTGTATCCATCTGATCGAATGAAGAAAGTGGGCGCGAAGAACGCGCCCTCGCGAGAGTGCGCCGTGATCCACGACCGAATCATTAACTCGTTTAAACGCATTGACGAAATGCCCGAGGGCGGTGCGATCAGGTCCGTCCTGCGCACGCGGCTGGTCGCCGAGTTGTTCGGTGACGGCGACGGCGTCGCCGCAACGCTCGAGCCCGGTTTCGAACTGGCGATGCACAGCGGGGGAAGAACCGCGCGAATGCGCGCAGATGAGGTCATTGCCGGAGTCAGAGCGCAAGAGGCGGCGGGAACGCTGTTGTGGACCGAGTTCGACGACCTCGTTGTCGACCGATGCCTGGTCGCTGGAAGCGGGACGCTATGCAGCCTCCAGCTCACCGACCGGAGACTCACAACGACCCCCGTTGCTGTCTTCCTTCGGTTCGAAGATGGGCGCATGGTCACCGAGGTCGCCTATCTGGGTGGCGATTCCGCCAGCACGCTCATCGCTGCCGATGACGTGCCCTCCATTGAGGCCTTACGCGCCCGGCTGCAGACGACAGGGATTGAAAGATGAAGAGGCTTAATGACATCGAGGTGAGTCGACACGTCGCCGCGCTGGACGGCCGGGAAACCATGCCGCTGCCGCAGGACGTTCTATGACCGCCTCTGCGCGACGCGGCGGCGCCGAACCCAAACGGCACATCGGTGCCTGGCGGGACCGCGACGATCCGAGGACTCGGGTGTGAACGATCCCTTGACAGCACCGCACGGCACCCCCGTTGACCGTATCGACGACACGTCGACGAGCGATCGCATTCTCGCTGCCACAGCCGAAGTGTTGGGCAGTAGTGGTCAAACGAAACTCAGCCTGTCGGAGGTTGCACTGCGGGCCGGCGTCTCCAGGCCGACGCTATATCGCCGGTTCGCGTCCAAGCAGGAATTGCTCGACGCGTTCGGACGCTACGAGCGCGACATGTTCGACTCGGGCATCAGCTTGGCCACGGTAGGTTTGCGCGGCGCTGAGAAGCTAGATGCCGCATTAAAATTCATCGTCGACTACCAGCAGTCCTACTCGGGCGTGCGCCTGGTCGACATCGAACCCGCAGTTGTCATCGCGCAACTGTCGAACATCATTCCGCTGATGCGCGCCCGGCTCCTCAAGCTGCTGTCCGGCCCGAACGCTGGCGTCAAGGCCGCGGCAACAATCCGCGTGGCGATCTCGCACTACGTCGTTCGCAGCGACGACGGCGAGCAATTCCTCGCTCAGCTCCGTCACGCCGCGGCAATCAAGTCGACCGATTGACATCGGGTGAGCACTTCCACGGGTGACTTGATCGCCAGTTTGCGTCGGGCGGGAGTAACCGATGTCGACGACTCGACCCGTCGGCGCGCGGAATACTCGACGGACGCATCGCTGTATCGGGTTGTCCCCGACCTTGTGGTATTCCCCCGTCACGTTGACGAGATCCATCCGATCGTCGAGCTCAGCCGCGCCGCTAAAGTGCCGCTGACCGCGCGGGGCGCGGGCACCTCGATCGCCGGCAACGCCGTGGGACCCGGCATCGTGCTGGACTTCTCCCGACACCTGCATCACATTCGTGGGATCGACCCCGAGTTCGCGACCGCGGTGGTCGAGCCGGGCGTCGTCTTGGACGACCTGCAACGCGCGGCCGCGCCGCATGGCCTGCGGTTCGGGCCCGACCCCTCCACGCACAGCCGCTGCACGATCGGCGGGATGATCGGCAACAACGCCTGCGGTTCCCGCGCGCTCGGCTACGGGCGGACCGCGGACAACGTCGTGACGCTCGACATGGTGACCGGCACCGGCGAACGGTTGCGCACGGAGACGTTGGACGGCGCAGGTATGTCGTCGACTCTGTCTTCGCTGCACGCCATCGTCGAGTCCCGGCTCGCACTGATTCGCACCGAGTTCGGCCGATTCGGTCGACAGGTGTCGGGCTATTCACTCGAGCATCTGTTGCCCGAGAACGGGTTCGACGTCGCGAAGGCCTGCGTCGGCACCGAGGGCACCTGGGGTGTCATCAGGCAGGCAACCGTCAAGCTGGTTCGCACCCCCGCAGTCAGCACCCTGCTCGTGTTGGGCTATCCCGACATGGCGACCGCCGCCGACGCCGTACCCGCGCTGTTGGGCTACCAACCCATTGCGCTGGAAGGTCTCGACAAACGCATCGTCAACGTAGTCCGACGCAGGAAGGGCCCCGGCGCGGTGCCCGACCTCCCTGAGGGCGAAGGGTGGTTGTTCGTCGAGTTCAGCGGCGCCGAGACCGCCGAGGTCGGCGCCCGCGCCGAAGCCGCCCTGCGTGTCGCCGACGCCAAGGACGGCTGGATCGTCCCCCACGCCAACGCTGTCACGGCGCTGTGGCGGATCAGGGAGGACGGTGCCGGGCTTGCGGCGCGAGCCACCGATCCCCCGGGGCTCTCCGGCTGGGAGGACGCCGCGGTGCCACCGGTTGCCCTCGGCAGCTACCTACGCGACTTCGAAACACTGATGGGCGACCGTGGACTCACCGGTGTGCCCTACGGCCATTTCGGCGACGGCTGCATCCACATCCGCATCGACTTCCCGCTGCACCGTCCCGATGGACAGCGCTACTTCCGCGAGTTCCTCACCGAGGCAGCGCAACTCGTCGCGCGCTACGGGGGCTCCATGTCCGGGGAGCACGGCGACGGTCGGGCCCGCAGCGAGCTACTGCCGTTCATGTACTCGCCCCAGGCGATCGACACATTCGCGGCGGTCAAGGGTGTCTTCGATCCCGAGGACGTGCTGAATCCCGGAGTCATCGTCCGGCCACGCCCAGTGGACGCCGACCTTCGGGCGGCGTCCACCCGATCGCTGCGAACCGACCTTGGTTTCGCCTTTCACGCGGACGGGGGTGACTTCACTGCCGCGGTGCACCGCTGCA
>CBAAAS010000223.1:0-5623 GCA_964658855.1 uncultured Mycobacterium sp. | reverse complement strand
TGGGCATGACCCGCCCCGAGGTGACCTGGGGCGAGCCGCAGAACATGCCGACCGATATCGAACTCGAGCCGGTAACCGGTAAGGCCCTGCAGGAATTCGGGCGCTACCAGAGCGTCGTCTACAACCTACCCAAGATGGTCTCGTTGCTCGTCGAGCCGTGGTACGCGATCATCGGTAACCGCGAGCAGACGATGGGCATGATGCGGGCCCTCATCCTGCAGCTGGCTTTCTCACACGGCCCCGACCACCTTCAGATGATCGTGGTCACGTCTGACATGAGTAAGTGGGACTGGGTCAAGTGGCTGCCGCACTTCGGTGACCCACGTCGCCGCGACGCCGCCGGCAACGCGCGAATGGTCTACGGATCGGTGCGCGAGTTCGCCGCCGACCAGGCCGAGTTGTTCGCCGGGCGTGGATCTTTCACGCCTCGTCACGCGAGCTCGTCGGCCGAGACGCCGACACCGCATCACGTGATCATCTCCGACGTCGACGACCCGCAGTGGGAGTACGTCATCAGCGTCGACGGTGTCGACGGTGTGACGTTCTTCGACCTGACCGGCTCTGCGCTGTGGACCGGCAACCCCGAGCGGGTGCTGAAATTCACCAACGACATCGGTGTGATCGAAGCGCTGCCCCGCGACCGCGACACCTGGATGGTGATCGACGACAACCGGTGGTTCTTCGCTCTCGCCGACGACGTCACCGAGTCCGAGGCCGAGCAGTTCGCGCAGCGGGTCGCCCGCTGGCGGCTGGCCGAGGCCTATGAGGAGATCGGTCAACGGGTCGCCCAGATCGGCGCCCGCGACATCCTGTCCTACTACGGAATCGACGATCCTTCGGAGATCGACTTCGAGAGCCTGTGGGCCAGCCGGCGCGACGCGCTGACCAGTCGCTCCCGACTGCGGATCCCGTTCGGTAACCGCTCCGACAACGGCGAACTGCTGTTCCTCGACATGAAATCCCTCGACGAAGGCGGCGACGGCCCACACGGCGTCATGTCGGGAACGACCGGTTCCGGTAAGTCCACCCTGGTGCGTACCGTCCTCGAGTCGTTGATGCTGTCGCATCCGCCGGACGAGCTGCAGTTCGTGCTCGCCGACCTCAAGGGTGGGTCCGCGGTCAAGCCGTTCGGCGGCGTCCCGCACGTGTCGCGCATCATCACCGACCTCGAAGAAGACCAGGCCCTCATGGAGCGGTTCCTGGACTCGCTGTGGGGTGAGATCGCCCGTCGAAAGTCGGTCTGCGACAACGCCGGTGTCGACGACGCCAAGGAATACAACGAGATGCGCTCCCGGATGCGCGCACGCGGTCAGGACATTCCGCCGCTGCCGATGCTGGTGGTCGTCATCGACGAGTTCTACGAGTGGTTCCGCATCATGCCGACCGCGGTCGACGTGCTGGACTCCATCGGCCGGCAGGGTCGTGCTTACTGGATCCACCTGATGATGGCCTCGCAGACCATCGAGAGCCGCGCCGAAAAGCTCATGGAGAACATGGGTTACCGGCTGGTCCTGAAAGCACGTACCGCCGGCGCGGCACAGGCCGCGGGTGTGCCCAATGCCGTCAACCTGCCCGCGCAGGCCGGTCTGGGCTACTTCCGTAAGAGCCTCGACGAGATCGTCCGATTCCAGGCTGAGTTCCTGTGGCGCGACTATCGCCGCGGCGTCTCACTCGACGACAATGGGCCGGCGATGCTGACCCACTCCGTCGATTACATTCGGCCGCAACTGTTTACGACCGGATTCACGCCGATCGAGGTCGCCGTCACGGAGCCGGATGAGTTCAACGCGCTGACCAACGGTGACAGCGGCGATCCCTTCGGTGGCTTCGGAGCCGAAGTGGTCGAGGAAGAAGAGGAAGAACAGGCGATCAGGACGCCGAAGGTCGGCACCGTGATCATCGATCAGCTACGCCGGATCGACTTCGAGCCTTATCGGTTGTGGCAGCCTCCGCTGGAGAAGCCGGTGGCGATCGAGGCCCTGGTCAACCGTTTCCTGGATCGGCCCTGGCAGGAGCAGTACGGCACGAGAACGGATCTGGTCTTCCCGGTGGGCGTCATCGACCGGCCGTTCAAGCACGACCAGCCGCCGTGGACGGTGGACACCTCGGGACCCGGTTCCAACGTGCTGATCCTGGGCGCCGGTGGATCGGGCAAGACCACCGCGCTGCAGACGCTGATCACCTCGGCCGCGTTGACCCACACGCCGGAACAGGTTCAGTTCTACGTGCTGGCCTACAGCAGCACCGCGCTGACGACGGTTTCCAGCCTGCCGCACGTCGGTGAGGTCGTTGGTCCGACCGACCCGTACGGCGTTCGCCGCACGGTGGCCGAGCTGCTGGCGCTGCTCCGCGAGCGCAAGCACACCTTCCTCGAATTCGACGTGCCGTCGATGGAGGTCTTCCGGCGACGCAAGTTCGGTGGGGAAGCGGGCCGCGTACCCAACGACGGCTTCGGCGACGTCTTCCTGGTGATCGACAACTACCGGGCGCTCGCCGAAGAGAACGAAGTGCTGATCGAGCAGATCAACCTCGTCATCAACCAGGGTCCGTCGTTCGGTATCCACGTGATGGCAACCGCCGACCGCGAGTCGGAGTTGCGGCCGCCGGTGCGTAGCGGTTTCGGATCCCGGATCGAGCTGCGTCTGGCTGCGGTCGAAGACGCCAAGCTGGTGCGTTCGCGGTTCGCCAAGGATGTTCCGGTCAAGCCGGGCCGCGGCATGGTCGCGGTCAACTACGTGCGACTGGACAGCGATCCGCAATCCGGTCTGCACACGCTGGTGGCCAGGCCGGCGTTGTCCGACACCCCGGACAACGTCTTCGCCTCCGACAGCGTTGCGGCAGCGGTGAGCCAGATCGCGGTCGGCCAGGCACCTCCGGTGCGTCGGCTTCCCGCGAAGTTTGGCCTGGATCAGGTGCGGACGCTGGCGCAGGCCGATCGGCGCCAGAACGTCGGCGCCGGTGGAATCGCTTGGGCCATCAACGAATTGGACCTGCAGCCGGTGTACCTCAACTTCGCCGAGAACGCGCACCTGATGGTGACCGGTCGACGCGAATGTGGTCGAACGACCACGCTGGCAACCATCATGTCCGAGATCGGGCGGGTGTATGAGCCGGGAGCGACCATTGCGCCACCGACCTCACGGCCGTCGGCACAGGTGTGGCTGGTCGACCCGCGTCGTCAGCTGCTGACCGCGCTGGGCACCGACTACGTCGAGAAGTTCGCCTACAACCTCGACGGCGTCTCGGCGATGATGGACGCATTGGGCCAGGTGCTGGCCCAGCGCGAGCCCCCGCCGGGCTTGTCGGCCGAAGAGCTGCTGTCCCGTGCTTGGTGGACCGGACCGGAGATCTTCCTGATCATCGATGACGTGCAGCAGCTGCCGCCAGGATTCGACTCGCCGCTGCACAAAGCGGCACCATGGGTCACCCGGGCGGCCGACGTCGGCCTGCACGTGATCGTCACCCGCACCTTCGGTGGATGGTCTTCGGCCGGCAGCGACCCGATGCTGCGGGCGCTGGCTCAGGCCAACTCGCCGCTGCTGGTCATGGACGCCGACCCCGACGAGGGTTTCATCCGCGGCAAGATGAAGGGTGGGCCGCTGCCCCGCGGTCGTGGTCTGCTGATGGCCGAGGACACCGGGGTGTTCGTCCAGGTCGCAGCCACGGAGCTGCGTCGATAGCTGTATCTCGAAAAAGTCCCCCTGCCGGTATGGGCAGGGGGACTTTTTTGTGCGCGGGGGAGCAGCGCGCACGGCGGCCGCCCGAACACGATGCCAGACATTTCATAGCAGGCGCATAGCTTCGGCATGCCAGCAGCCCATATTTCCTAGTTAACGTCTCTAACTAGTGACAGGTGGGTGTTGTTGTGAGGGGAGTGCCAAATGTCGTTTGTGAATGCGCAGCCAACCGAATTGACCTCGGCCGCAGATAATCTGCAGGTCATCGGTTCGAGTCTGGCAGCGCAGAATGTCGGTGCGGCAGCTCCGACCACGGGTGTGCTGCCCGCGGCGGCGGACGAGGTCTCGGCGTTGACTGCCGCCCAGTTCACCACTCATGCCGAGATGTACCAGGCGATCAGCGCGCAAGCCGCGGCCATCCACGACATGTTCGTCAGCACCCTGGGCGTCAGCGCCGGTTCGTACGCAGCCACTGAGGCCGCGAACGCCGTCGCCGCCGGTTAAGGCGTTGCGCCGTGCTGGATTTCGGAGCTTTACCACCGGAGATCAACTCCGCGCGCATGTATGCCGGCCCTGGACCGGGCTCGATGTTGGCCGCCGCAACAGCCTGGCAGTCGCTGGCCGAAGAGCTGACCTACGCGGCATCCGGTTATGGCTCGGTCGTCTCGACCTTGGCCGGGGGAGCATGGACCGGCGCTAGTTCGATATCGATGGCCGCAGCCGCAGCCCCGTACGTCACGTGGCTGAGCGCCACCGGCGATCAGGCCCAGCAGACAGCCGCGCAGGCAACCGCGGCGGCCAGCGCCTACGAAAGCGCCTTTGCCGCAACGGTTCCACCGCCGATGATCGACGCCAACCGGAGCTTGCTGGCGGCGCTCGTAGCGACGAACGTCCTCGGGCAGAACACCCCGGCAATTGCTGCGACAGAGGCGCTCTACGCGGAAATGTGGGCTCAGGACGCTGCTGCGATGTACGGCTACGCCGGGGCCTCAGCGAGCGCGTCGCAAGTGAGCCCATTCACCGCGCCGCCGCAGACCACCAATTCCAGCGGCCCGGTGAGTCAGTCCGCCGCAGCAGCTCAATCCGCCGGGACCTCCGGCGGAACCGATCTCGAAACGATCATGTCCTCTGGCCCGCAGGTGATTTCGGGATTGCCTCAGGCCCTGCAGACCCTGGCATCGCCGCAGGCCCTCGACAGCGTCGCCTCCACAGCGACCGGTTCAACATCCTCGACGTCGGCAACCTCGTTGCTCAACGAACTCAGCACGCCGATGAAGTTCGCGTCGATGCCGATGAGCATGCTGTCCAAGCTGTTCACCGCGGGCAGCACGGCCACCGCGGCCAAGGCCGCGACGACCGCGGCCAACGAGTTGGGCGCCGCCCAGGCGGTCGGTCTCGTGTCCAGTCCGGGCGCGCTTGGTTCGACCGGCCTCGGCGCCGGCATCCCGTCTCTCTCGGCGGGCATGGGCCAAGCCACATCGGTAGGGGCGCTATCGGTGCCATCCACCTGGACCGGTGCGGCGCCGTCGGTGACCACAGCCGGAACGGCGATGCACCTTGGTGGCATGCCGGCCGCGGCGGCCGCACCGACAGGTGCGCAATCAGCCATGCCGCCGATGATGCCGGTGGCCAACATGGGCGGCCGCGGGGGCGCCGCGACACCGACACGATTCGAGCTCCGCTCGACCGTGATCCCCTTCACACCGGCGGCCGGATAGCGGCGCCATTGCGGCCATCCGGTGGCCCGCAGCCGAACATTGACTGAACAACAGTTGATCGCGGATGAACACTGCTTGACCAGGAATGAATAGTCGGCATCGTCGTCGCGGATCGCTCGCGCGGCCATCTAATGTCTCAGCCAGCGACTGTTCAGTGATGAGCATCGGCGCTGAATGTTCTTGACGCTGAGGGTTACCGAGGAAAGAAAGCGCATTTCGTCTGTGGCC
>CBAAAS010000222.1:0-5628 GCA_964658855.1 uncultured Mycobacterium sp. | reverse complement strand
CAGGTCATCGAAGGTCAGGCTGGGGTCGAACATCGTGTCCAGATACTGGCCGACGGTGCCCGACCAGCGATCCAGCGACGCGAACGACAGCGGTTCGGTGGTCAACAGGTCGATCCACCAGCGCGGCCGCAGCGCGGCGTCGAATGCGGTTCGCAGCGTCAACGCCGGGGGAATCGACATCCCATTGCGGACATCGCGCAGCCTCGCGCCGGCGACCGGGACGTCGACGGTGGCCAGCAAGGTATCGAAACCCGCGTCCGCGGCCCGCTTCACCAACGCCATCGACCGTTCCCGGTCCCGCCACATGTACAGCTGAAACCACTTGCGGCCCTGCGGCTCAGCGGCGGCCACGTCCTCGATCGACGCGGTCCCCAACGTCGACAGCGAGAACGGGATGCCGGCCGCCGCGGCGACCCGGACCCCGGCGAGTTCGCCCTCGGTGTGCATCAGCCGGGTAAAACCCGTCGGAGCTATCGCGAACGGTAAAGCCGCCGGTCCGCCCAGCACCTGCCAATCGGTTCGGACGTTGCTGACATTGCGCAGGATGGTCGGGTGAAACTCGATGTCGCGAAACGCTTGTCGGGCCCGCTCGAGCGATATCTCATCTTCGGCCGCGCCATCGGTGTAGTCGAAGGCAGCCCGAGGTGTGCGACGCTTCGCCAGGCGCCGAAGGTCGTCGATGGTCTGCGCATCCTCGAGCCGGCGCTGAACGCGGTCGAGTCGCGGCTTGCGAAATCGGATCAGCGGCGCGAGGTCACGCGCTTTCGGCATCCGCCGTTTGACCACTGTGTCACCGTAGGGCATATGGAATTGGCAAGCGACCCGTTCGATCTGCAGCGTTTCGTCGACGCGCAGGCCCGGGTGTACGCAAGCGTCGTCGACGAGTTGCGGGACGGCCGCAAGCGCGGCCACTGGATCTGGTTCATCTTTCCGCAGATCGATGGCCTGGGCAGCAGCGCTACCGCGGCCCGGTACGCGATCTCTTCGCTCGACGAAGCGCGGGCCTATCTTCGACACGACGTGCTGGGGCCACGGCTGCGCGAGTGCACCCGACTGGTCAACGCCGTGCAGAACCGCGCCCTCGGCGAGATCTTCGGATCGCCCGACGACATGAAAGTCCGCTCGTCGATGACGTTGTTCGCCCGCGCAACCGACGAGAACGGGGATTTCGTCGAACTGTTGGCCCGCTACTGCGACGGTCAGGAAGACCCGTTGACGCTGCAGCGGCTGGGTTAGACCGGGCGCAGAATCCGCCAACCGTGCGGCTCGACCGTCACCCTGTCGACCACCTCGTGTGGTGGAGCTCCGCTGCCCGCAGCGGGGTCTCGTCGATGTTGAGCGCCACGATCAACGACTCATCCCCGTGACTGGTTTGGTAGACGTACTGCCGGTTTTCCAGTTTCAGCGCAGAGGTCGACGCGGTGTACAGCCACGGATGCCGTCGACGCAGACCGATCAGGTATTGGTGCAGCGACCAGATCTCGATGCCTCTCTCGTCCAGTTGAGCTGGGGGAGCGCTGAATTCGGGACGCACCGCGTCGTCGCCGCCGAAACGCTCCTCCTTGACGCCAAGGTAGCCGAACTCGTCGCCGGCGTAGATGCTGGGAACACCGGCCACCGTCATCAGGACGACAAGCGCGTGGGCGAGATGTTCGGGCCGCTCGAGTTGGCTGGCGATGCGGGTGACATCGTGGTTGCCGATGAAGGTCAGCGGCGCAAAGTTTTCGACGAACCCGGCGTGACGTTGCAGCGCATGATCGAGCTCGAAGAAGTTGCCGTCGTTGAGTCCGCTCCAGATCGCTTTCCACAGCTCGTACTGGGTGGCCGAGTCGAACCCGGTCTCGCGAACCACTGCGGCGTAGTCGCCGTGAATCAGCTCACCGACGAACCACGCGTCCGGATGTGCCTGACGGACCTTCGGCAGAACTGACGTCCAGAAGTGTTGCGGCACCGCGTAAGCGGCGTCTAACCGCCAGCCGTCAGCCCCGCGCTGCAGCCAGTGCGCCATCACCTCGGCGGTGTAGTCGGCAACCTCGGGGTTGTCGTGGTTCAGCGTGGGCAGGCCGTCATGGCCTTCGAAGGTGTGGAACTTGCCCGGCCGGCCACGGAACCAGCGCGCGGCCGCCTCCTCGTGGGCGGCTTCGCGGTAGCGCGGGAAGTCGGTGCCGACGTGGTTGAACACCCCGTCGAGCAGCACTCGCAAACCCCGCTGACGCGCCTCGGCGATCAGATAGTCGAAATCGTCGTCGTCACCGAGTCGCGGATCGATGCGGTAATGGTCGGTGGTGTCGTAGCCGTGGGTGCGTGACGCGAAGATCGGCCCGAGTGCGATTCCGGAGGCGCCCAGCGCGATCGCGTGGTCGAACCACCCGGGGATGCGCCGTAACCGGTGCTCGTGCGCCTGCGGCGCAGTGTCCGACGGGAAAGCACCCACGAAGCCCAACGGATAGACATGCCACCAGATCACATGCTCGACCCAAGCCGGCTCGCTCATCGCCGGTACCTGGCCTCATACAGATTTTTCATCTCATCCTCGAGTTCGGGCGCCGGGCCGTCGACCACGGACCGCGGCGCCACGGTCGCGATCGGCAGCATGGCCACCGGCGGAGGCGGCGCATGCCAGTCGGTCAGCCAGCCGGTCAACTGGGCATTCGACGTCGCGTAGACGATTCTGCCCAACCCTGCCCACGCATGCGCGGCCGCACACATCGGGCAGTGCTCGCACGACGTATACACGGTGGTCCGAACGCGTTGCACCGGAGCTAGATTCGTCACTGCCCACCGGATCACGCCGGTCTCGGCGTGCAAGGTCTGATCGGCATCGGTGACGCGGTTGTGATCCTCGTGAAGGCTCCGCCCGCCAGCAGCTACCAGCACCGCACCGAAAGGGCCGTGTCCGGCTTCCAGTGCGGTGCGGGCGAGCTCGACGCAGCGGCGTAGATGCTGCAGATCGACGTCAGTGACGACCACAAGCCCGAAGTGTACGGGCGAGAGGCTATCCGGCTGTCGCCAGCGTTTGGGCCGTGGTGATCGCCTGCGCGACACCGGTGACGATCGCCGCCACCTTCAGCGCCTCCAGGATCACTTCGCGATCGACGCCGGCCTCCCGGAGGGCGTGCTCGTGAGCCGTCACGCAATGCCCACAGCCATTGATCGACGAGACCGCGAACGACCACAACTCGAAGTTGGCTTTGTCTACGCCCGGGTTGCCGATGATGTTCATCCGCAACCCCGGGCGCAGGTCGTCGTACTTGCCGTCCAGGAATCCGCGACCGCGGTAGAACACGTTGTTCATGCCCATGATCGACGCGGCGCCCAGTGCTGCCTGGTACGCCTCGGCGGACAGCTCATCGGCCGCTTCGGCGCCAATCTCGGCCAACACCTGGGTGTTTCGCGTCGCCGCCGCACTCGCCAGCAGAGCGCCCCACAGTTGTTCGGTGCTCAGCACCGTGCTGCGGCTGACCGACCCGAGGTTGAGCTTCAAGTCCTTGGCGTATTCAGGCAATGCCTCTTTGAGATTCTCGACGCTCATTGACGCCTCTCCTTATCATCGCTTCGCTCTGCATGGTCGGCGGCGACGCTCATGATCAGGCCGAGGCCTTGAGCAGTTCGCCGGCGTCCAGCGTGGGGTCACCCTTTTTCCAGTTGCATGCGCACAGCTCGTCGGACTGCAGGGCGTCGAGCACGCGCAGCACCTCTTCGACGTTGCGACCCACCGAACCTGCGGTCACCGAGACGAATTGGATTTCGTTGTTGGGGTCGACGATGTAGGTGACGCGGTCGGCGACACCGTCGGCGTTGAGCGCGCCGGTGGCCTCTACGAGTTCGCGCTTGAGATCCGAAAGCATCGGGAAAGGAAGCTTTTTCAGGTCCTCGTGCTGGGCACGCCACTGGAAGTGGACGAACTCGCTGTCCACCGAGACGCCGAGCACCTGGGTGTCGCGATCGATGAACTCGTCATTCAGCTTGCCGAATGCGGCGATCTCGGTCGGGCAGACGAAGGTGAAGTCCTTCGGCCAGAAGAAGACCACCCGCCACTTGCCGTCGAAATCACCGCTGCCGATCGTGGTGAAGTAGTCCTCGGGCTGTTGCGCGTCGACCTTGGATAGGTCTCCGCCGATCAGCGCCGTGAGACGGTAGGTCGGGAACTGGTCGCCGATGGTCAGCAATGCCATGTCGCTTCTCCGCTCAAATTGGATTTAGTCAAGTTTTCCGCTGCCCCCATCCTGCCGGAAGCACACTTTGAATGAAAGGTGATCTTTCCCACTACACTGATAGGTATGACCGATAAGAGTTATCAGCCGACGATCGCCGGCCTGCGGGCCTTTGTCGCGGTGGCCGAGAAGCAGCACTTCGGCAGTGCAGCAACAACTCTCGGTGTCAGTCAGTCGACGCTGTCGCAGGCGCTTTCCGCGCTGGAGACCGGCCTCGGGGTGCAACTTGTGGAGCGTTCCACGCGTCGCGTGTTCCTGACGACCGAGGGCAGCGCGCTACTGCCACAGGCCCAGGCGGTGATCGAGGCGGCGACGGCGTTCACCGCAGCGGCGGCAGGGTCGGCCGACCCACTGCAGGGCACCATCCGGCTGGGCCTGATCCCGACGGTGGCGCCCTACGTCCTGCCGACGCTGCTCGCCGGGTTGGCCGATCGACTGCCCGGGCTGACACTGCGGGTGATCGAGGACCAGACCGAACGACTGCTGACCGGCCTGCGTGAGGGTTCGGTGGACGCGGCGCTGATCGCGTTGCCGGCCGAGGCCAGTGGCATGACCGAGATCGCGATCTACGACGAAGATTTCGTGCTGGCGCTGCCACCGGGCCATCCGCTGTCCGGGAAGCGGCGGGTGTCGCCGGCCGCGTTGGCCGAGCTGCCGCTGCTGTTGCTCGACGAAGGACATTGCCTGCGGGATCAGGCGCTGGACGTCTGCCGCAAAGCGGGTGTGCACGCTGAGCTGGCCAATACCCGGGCAGCGTCACTGGCCACCGCGGTGCAGTGCGTCGCCGGCGGCCTGGGCGTGACGCTGATTCCGCAGAGCGCGGTCGCCGTCGAGAGCGTGCGCAGCCGCCTGGCGCTGGCCCAGTTCGCCGCACCCCGACCGGGCCGTCGGATCGGGCTGGTGTTCCGGTCGTCCAGCGGACGCGAAGGACCGTATTGCCAACTCGCCGGTTTGATCGGCGAGCTGCTCGCCGACAACCAGCAGGTACGCCCGGTGAAGTAGCCAGACCCACCCCACCACGCCGCTCGAAGTGAACGTGTTCTAGTTTCGCCTCATGCTGGACTTCACCCTGGAGAACATCAGCGCCGAGGAGGTCGAACGGCTGCGGGCGCTCTACCAGCCGTTGGCTGAGTCGGTCCGGGAGTTGATCGACGCGACGGTCAGGACTGAGGTGGACCCCGTTGCAGTCGCGGCAGCCAAGGCCGAGATTGATTCGGCCACAGCACGTTTGCGGCAAAAGCAGACCGAGGGAAGCTTCGGCGTACGCTACCTGGCCACAGGCGAGCGGATGGCCTGGGGCAACGCCGTCGTAGGGATCCGCAATCCGATCGCGCCGCCGGTGCAGATCCAGCGCGATGCGGACGGTAGGTCGGTGTGCGACTTCCATCTGGGCGCCGCATACGAGGGCCCACCC
>CBAAAS010000221.1:0-5665 GCA_964658855.1 uncultured Mycobacterium sp. | reverse complement strand
GTCGCCGATCCGACCGCCGTCGGCGACGAGATGAGCTTGTCTGAGGCCGAGGCCCTGGTAGAAGAAGACGACACGGCGCCGACGACGGCGATGGTCGCCGAAGCACGCGACGGCCTGTTGTACGTCTTCATGCCACCCACCGAGGCCCTGGACAATTTCGTCGACCTGATCGGCCGAGTGCACAGCGCGGCGGCAACGGTCGGCCATGCGGTGGTTATCGAAGGCTACGAACCACCGGCCGACCCGCGGCTGACGTCGACGACGATCACCCCCGACCCCGGCGTCATCGAGGTCAACGTCGCGCCCACCGCCAGTTTCGCCGAGCAGCGAGAACAACTCGAAACCCTCTACGAGCAAGCCAGATTGGCCCGGCTGTCCACGGAGTCGTTCCAATTCGACGGCAGCCACAGCGGCACCGGCGGCGGCAACCACATCACCCTGGGCGGCGTCACCCCGAAGAACTCTCCGATGCTGCGCCGACCCGATCTGTTGGTGTCGCTACTGACTTACTGGCAGCGACACCCAGCGTTGTCCTACCTGTTCGCCGGGCGGTTCGTCGGAACCACCTCGCAGGCGCCGCGAGTTGACGAGGGTCGCGCCGAAGCGCTCTACGAGCTCGAGATCGCGTTCGCCGAAATCGACCGGCTGAGTTCCGGTTCCGGGGCAGATTCGCCCCGGCCGTGGATCATCGACAGGGCACTTCGTCATCTGCTCACCGATATCACCGGCAACACGCACCGGGCCGAATTCTGCATCGACAAGCTCTACAACCCCTACAGCCTGCGGGGCAGGTTGGGCCTGCTGGAGTTGCGCGGCTTCGAGATGCCACCCCACCTTCGAATGGCGATGGTGCAGTCGCTGCTGGTGCGCTCACTGGTGGCCTGGTTCTGGAAGGAGCCGCTGCGGGCCCCGCTGATCCGGCACGGCTCGAACCTGCACGGCCGATACCTGTTGCCGCACTTTTTGATTCACGACATCGCCGATGTCGCCGCAGACCTGCGGGCACACGGCATCCCCTTTGAGACCAATTGGCTGGACCCGTTCACCGAATTCCGTTTCCCGCGGATCGGCACCGCGGTGTTCGACGGCGTCGAGATCGAGCTGCGCGGGGCGATCGAACCGTGGAACACCCTCGGTGAGGAGTCCACCGCCACCGGCACTGCCCGCTACGTCGACTCCTCGGTCGAACGCATCCAAGTGCGGGTCATCGGCGCCGACCGGCACCGCTATCTGGTGACCTGCAACGGTTATCCGGTTCCCTTGCTGGCCACCGACAACCCCGACGTGCACGTCGGTGGCGTCCGGTTCCGTGCGTGGCAACCGCCCAGCGCGCTGCACCCGACCATCACCGTCGACGGTCCGCTGCAGTTCGAGCTCATCGACCTGACCAGCTCGACTTCGCGTGGTGGCTGCACCTACCACATCGCGCATCCTGGGGGTCGCGCGTACGACGAACCTCCGGTCAACGCCGTGGAGGCCGAGTCCAGGCGGGCGCGGCGTTTCGAGGCCACCGGATTCACCCCGGGCAAACTCGAGCTGTCGGACATTCGGGAAATGCAGGCGCGAATTTCCACCGACATCGGCGCGCCGGGCATCCTCGACCTGCGGCGCGTGCGTACCGTCCTGCGGTAATGGCAATCGGCGACATGACCTTGCATCGCAGCGATTCGTCGGCAGCTTCCCACGACCGTCCCGACGTCGACCGGCTGCTGGCCGGGTACCGCACCGCGCGTGCCCAAGAAACCCTGTTCGACTTGCGCCCACCCGCCCTTCAGGGGCCGGTGATCGGCTACGACGAGTTCCTCGACGCGAGCGGGAATGTTCGCCCGGCGTGGTCCGACCTCGCCGACGCGGTCGGTGATCGCGGACGGGCCGGCATGAGCCGGTTGAGCTCCGCGGTACGCCGCCTGGTGGACAACGACGACATCACCTACACCGGTGTCGATCCCACCAAGCAGCCCGTCGCCGGTAATCACGATGAGTCGCGACCGTGGCGGCTCGATCCGCTGCCACTGGTGGTGTCGGCTCCTGACTGGGACGTGCTCGAGACCGGGCTGGTGCAACGATCCCGGGTGCTCAACGCTGTGCTGGCCGACGTGTACGGCGACCGACGCTCGTTGACCGAGGGCGTGCTGCCACCGGAACTGCTGTTCGCCCATCCCGGTTATGTTCGCGTCGCCAACGGGATCGAGGTGCCGGGGCATCACCAACTCTTCATGCACGCCTGCGATATCAGCCGTCGTTCCGACGGCAGCTACCAGGTCAATTCCGACTGGACCCGGGCTCCGTCCGGTGCCGGCTATGCACTCGCCGACCGGCGGGTGCTCGCGCAGGCACTGCCCGACCTCTACGAGAAGGTCGGACCGCGGCCGACGACGCCGTTCGCTCAAGCGTTGCGGCTGGCACTGATCGACGCGGCGCCAGACGGTGTTCAAGATCCGGTCGTCGTTGTCCTCAGCCCGGGTATCTACTCCGAAACCTCGTTCGATCAGGCGTATCTCGCCACATTGCTGGGTTTCCCACTGGTGGAGAGCACGGATCTGGTGGTTCGCGACGGCAAATTGTGGATGCGATCGCTGGGTACGCTCAAACGCGTCGACGTGGTCTTCCGCCGTGTCGATGCCACCTACACCGATCCGCTCGACCTGCGTGCCGACTCGCGACTCGGGGTGGCCGGCTTGGTGGAAGCACAGCATCGCGGGACGGTGACCGTGGTGAACACGGTCGGCAGCGGTATCTTGGAAAGCGCTGGCCTGCAACGATTCCTGCCCGATCTGGCCGAGCGACTGCTCGGCGAAGCGCCCTTGTTGTCCAGCGCGCCCAGCTACTGGGGGGGCATCGACAGTGAACGCTCTCATCTGCTGGCGAATCTTTCGTCGTTGTTGATCAGGCCCACCATCGGTGGGCAAACGCTTGTCGGCCCGACGCTGTCGTCTGAGCGGCTGGAGGACTTGGCCGCCTGCATCACCGCGATGCCGTGGCAGTGGGTCGGCCAGGAGTTGCCGCAGTTCTCCTCGGCCCCCACCAGCGCTGACTCCGAACTGTCGGCCGGCGGGGTCGGCATTCGGCTGTTCACCGTGGCTCAACGCGGCGGCTACGCGCCGATGCTCGGCGGCCTCGGCTACGTGCTGACCCAGGGGCCTTCCGCCTACACGTTGAAAACCCTTGCAGCCAAAGATGTCTGGGTGCGACCGACAGACCGGTCACGGACCGAGGCAGTCACCCTGCCGCCCCCGGAGACGCCTGCCAAGACCGGCGCGGGCACGCTGGCGGTCAGCTCGCCGCGCGTACTGTCCGATCTGTTCTGGATGGGTAGGTACGGCGAGCGCGCCGAGAACATGGCCCGGTTGCTGATCGCCGCCCGCCGGCGTTACTACGAATTCCGGCACCGCCAGGAGACTTCGGAAAGCCAGTGTGTGCCCGTGCTGATGGCCGCGCTGAGCCGCATCACCGGGACCACCCCGGGGCCCGAGGATCAGGCCGAGACAATCGCGATCGCGCCGTCGACGCTGTGGTCGCTGACCATGGACCGCGATCGCCCCGGGGCACTCGTGCACTCGGCGGACCGGCTGGCGCTGGCTGCCCGCGGCGTGCGTGACCAGTTGTCCAGCGACACCTGGGTGGTGTTGGCCGGCGTCGAGCGTGCGCTGGCCCACAAAGCCGAGCCGCCGGACTCCTTGGCCGAGGCCGACGCCGTGCTCTCGGCGGCGCAGTCGCAGACCTTGGTGGGGATGCTGACGCTGGCCGGGGTGGCCGCGGAGTCGATGGTGCAGGACGTCGGCTGGACCATGATGGACATCGGCAAACGCATCGAGCGCGGCCTGGGACTCACCGCTTTGCTCAATGCAACGTTGACCACCGCGCTGGCCCCGGCGGCCGAGCGAACGGTCATCGAATCAACGCTCATAGCAACAGAATCCGCGGTGATCTATCGCCGCCGCACGGCCGGCCAGGTGAGCGTTGCCGCCCTGGCGGAACTGATGCTGTTCGACGCCACCAACCCCCGATCGCTGGTGTATCAACTGGAGCGGCTGCGGGCCGATCTCGGCGACCTGCCCGGCTCGTCGGGATCGTCGCGGCCGGAGCGAATGGTCGCCGAGATCGGCACCCTGCTGCGGCGGTCGTCTCCCGCCGATCTGGAATCGGTCTCCGAGGGCGGTCGCCGCAAGGAACTGGCCGACCTGCTGACGGCGGTTCACGCGGCGTTACGCGAACTGGCCGAAGTGATCACCGCGACGCAGCTGGCGCTGCCAAGTGGTATGCAGCCGCTGTGGGGTGGCGACGAACGGCGGATCGTGCCGTGACAACAGACCGGATCAGGTACGCACCGGGTCGGGTTTGCCGCTGAGGGCCGTCACCTCGTCGATCACGTTGTGGATGAACTTCATCTTTTCCAGCACCGCGATCGGCAGGACGAACGGATAGAGGTCGTCGTGGCCCATCGAACGGTTCACCATGTTCAGCGACCACGACACCGGTAGCCACATATCGATGATGGTGGCGAAAGCGCTGGGCCCCAAGACCGGTCGGTCGAAAGTTGCCGTCGCGGGTGCGAACCCCGACCAGGCCGCGGTATCCAGCGTGTCCCGGATGTGCAGGTAGTGCGCGAACGTCTCGGCCCAGTCCTCGGCCGGGTGCATGGTCGCGTACGACGACACGAATTGCTTCTTCCAGCCCGCGGGCGCGCCCTGGCTGTAATGGCGGTCCAGCGCCTCCTGGTAGTCGGCGTCAGGATTGCCGAACAACTCGCGGAACCGCGCGTCGTAGTCGATTGACGGGGTAATCAGCCGATAAAAGTAGTAATGGCCGACCTCGTGGCGGAAGTGCCCCAGCAGGGTGCGATACGGCTCATCCATCTCGACCCGCAGCTGCTCACGGTGCACGTCGTCGCCTTCGGCGAGATCTATTGTGATGACGCCGTTTTCGTGCCCGGTCATCACCGTTTCGTGCGCACTCGACAACAGCCGGAAAGCCAAACCGTAGTCGGGATCCTGATCATGACCGATGATCGGCAGCTTCAGCTCATACAGCTCGGCCACCAGCCGGCGTTTGGCCGCTTCGGCCCGGGCGAACTCCACCAGCCCGGCGGTGTCGGCGTCGTTGGGACGCTCGGTGGTCAGCGCACACGACACGCACAGCAGGCTGGGACGATTGATGGGGACCAACCAGTTGCATTCGGCCAGATGGCGATTGGCACACAGTTCGTAGGCGGCGGCGCTGACGAAGCCGGCACGGTCGGCGTCGTCGCCGGTGGTCAGCACCAGCAGCGCCATCTCGTCGAGGGAAAACCCGAGCGGGCTGCCGCAGTTCAGGCACGCCGAGTTCTCGAACGTCAGTCGCTGACCGCAGTTGGGACAGTGGAAATCACGCATACAGTTCGTCACCTTCGTAGGGCACAACATCGACCGCGACGTCGATGACGCTTTTCTTGGAGTTGGTGTAAATGATGCCCCGCAACGGCGGCACGTCAGCGTAGTCCCGGCCGCGCCCGACGATGACGTACCGCTCGTCGACCATCTGGTCGTTGGTGGGATCGAGTCCCAGCCACTCGAATTGGCCCGGCGGCTGCGGCGTCCACACCGCGGCCCAGGCGTGGGTCGCGTCGATACCGATCATGCGTTCCTTCCCGGGTGGCGGGTCGGTGGCCAGATATCCGGATACGTAG
>CBAAAS010000220.1:0-5709 GCA_964658855.1 uncultured Mycobacterium sp. | reverse complement strand
AGGCCGCCGAAGTGCTCGCCGGGCACTGCGAGGCGGTGGGCCGCGACCCCGACACCATCGAACGCTCGGCCGGCGTGAACGCCGAAAATCTGCTCGCCGACGCCGAGGGCCTGATCGGACTGGGTGTCACGCTGCTGACCGTCGGGATCAACGGCCCGGACTACGACCTGAGCAATGCCGAAGCGTTGTGCCGGTGGCGTGATCGGGCATGAGGGCTACATCGAAGCTGGGCGCGCTACTGGTCAGCATCCTGCTGATTTACAGCCTGGCTCCGATCACCCCGGCCGCCGCCGACAACCACATGTGCACGCCGTCGGGCGTAGCAGGGGCCATGGCTCTGCCCAAGAAGCTGATCAACGCCAGCGCGCCGCTGGAACGCGACTTCACGACGCCCGACGTCGAACCGTTGAGCTCGGTGAACATCGACGCATTGGGTCTGCGCACACCGCGGACCCTGACCGTCGGCACGCAGCCGGGAGGTCCACCGACCAGTTGCCTGAACTCATCCGGCCGCTTTACCGGCTATGACCACGAGCTGCTGCGCGCGGTCGCGGCAAAGCTAGGCCTGAACGTCGTCTTCGCCGGAACCGAGTTCGCCGGCCTACTCGCCCAGGTCGCGACGGGTCGCTTCGATGTCGCCTCGTCGTCGATCGTCGCCACCGAAGCACGCCGCCGCACAGTCGGATTCACCAACGGTTACGACTTCGGTTACCTGTCGCTGATCGTGCCGACCGGCTCGCCGATCGACAGCTTCGAGAAGCTGGGCCCCGGGCAGCGGATCGGCGTCATCCAGGGCACGGTCGAGGAGGCCTACGCCGTCGACACCGCGCGCGTGCAGCCGGTGAAATTCCCCGACTTCACCACCCTGTACACCTCCCTGAAGAACCATCAGATCGACGCGTGGGTGGCCCCGGCGACGGAGGCCAGCAAGGTGCTGCGGCCCGGCGACCGCGCCAGCGTCGCCGCTTACACCTACAGCCCGGGAAGTTTCATCGCCTTCCCGGTCGCCAAAGACAACCAGCCGCTGATCGATGCGCTGAACGCCGGCCTGGACGCCGTCATCGCCGACGGCACCTGGTCGCAGCTGTACACCGACTGGGTTCCGCGGCCCTTGCCGCAGGGCTGGAAGCCGGGATCGAGGGCAGCGGCGACACCGCACCTTCCCGACTTTGCGGCGATCGCCGAACACAACCACAACAAGCCGGCCGAGGCCGCGCCACCGAAATCGACGATGGCCCAGCTGCGAGACTCCTTCTTCGACTGGAGCCTCTACAAGCAAGCCATCCCCGCCATGGTGACGACGGGCCTACCGAACACGCTGATCTTGACCGTCAGCTCCGCGGTCATCGGAGTGGCGGTGGGCATGGCGCTCGCGGTGGCCGGGATTTCGCGGACCCGCTGGCTGCGCTGGCCGTCGCGGATCTACACCGACATCTTCCGCGGCTTGCCCGAGGTGGTCATCATCCTGTTGATCGGGCTCGGAATCGGGCCCATCGTCGGCGGATTGACGAACAACAACCCGTTTCCGCTGGGCATCGCGGCGCTCGGGCTGACCGCAGCGGCCTACATCGGCGAGATCTTCCGCTCCGGAATCCAGAGCGTGGAGCCCGGGCAACTGGACGCCGCCCGGGCGTTGGGGCTGAGCCACCGGACCGGGATGCGCCTGGTGGTGATCCCGCAGGGCATCCGCCGGGTGCTACCCGCCCTGGTCAATCAGTTCATCGCGCTGCTGAAGGGCTCCGCGTTGGTGTACTTCCTGGGGTTGATCGCCGGCCAACGCGAGCTGTTCCAGGTCGGCCGCGACCTCAACGCGCAGACCGGCAGCCTCTCGCCGCTGGTGGCCGCGGGCCTGTTCTATCTGCTGCTGACCATTCCGCTGACCCACCTGGTCAACGTCGTCGATCGCCGGCTCCGGGACGGCAGGCCCGCGAACGAGCCGGACGATCCGTTTGCGTTGGCCGCGAGCCAGGAGATGGTGTGAACGAGTCGGTAGCGTTGGCGGGCAATGGAATTCACTTGTCGTTCGGTCGCAACAAGGTGCTGTGCGGCGTCGACATCACCGCGCCCGCCGGTAGCACTGTCGCGGTGATCGGGCCATCGGGGTCCGGGAAGTCCACCTTGCTGCGCACCCTGAACCGCCTACACGAGCCCGACCTCGGCGACATCCTGCTCGACGGCCAGTCCGTCTTGGCCGACGATCCCGCCGCGGTGCGGCAGCGGATCGGCATGGTGTTCCAGCATTTCAACCTCTTCCCGCATCTCAGCGTGCTCGCCAATGTGATGCTGGCGCCGCGAAAACTGAAGCAGCTCTCCGGGGACGCCGCCCGTGAACTGGCGCTCGCACAACTGGACCGGGTCGGCATGAAACACAAGGCCGAGTCCCGGCCCGGCGCCCTGTCCGGCGGCCAGCAGCAGCGCGTCGCGATCGCCCGGGCGTTGGCCATGCAACCTCAGGTGATGCTGTTCGACGAGGCGACCTCAGCGCTGGATCCCGAACTGGTCAAAGGGATTCTGGCGTTGATCGCCGACCTGGGTTCCGACGGCATGACGATGCTGGTGGTCACGCACGAGATGGCTTTCGCCAGGTCGACATCTGACGCGGTCGTGTTCATGGACCACGGTCGGGTAGTGGAGACCGGGCCGCCGGCGCAGATTTTCGAGGCCGCAGCAACCGAGCGTCTGCAGCGCTTCTTGTCACAGGTCTTGTAACAGCAAAATCCGATTCCGGGCCGCTGGACTTCCGACAGGTTAGACTAGCGAACTATGGCGGAAACCGAAGCCACCGTGCCCGAGCTCACCGAGCTGGCGGAGGGACTTCACCGCACGCTTTCCAAGCTGTTCTCGATCCTGCGCCGCGGTGATCCCAGCGCCGGCGCGGCACAGGCCAGCGACCTCACCTTGGCACAGCTGTCGATCTTGGTGACCTTGCTCGATCGCGGCCCGATCCGGATGACCGATCTGGCCGCCCACGAACGCGTTCGCACACCCACGACGACGGTGGCGATCCGCCGGCTGGAAAAGGTCGGTCTGGTGAAGCGTTCGCGCGACCCATCGGATCTGCGTGCCGTCCTCGTCGACATCACCCCGCGAGGCCTTGCGGTGCATCGGGAGTCGTTGGCCAACCGGATCGGCGCTCTGGTGACGTTGCTGAGCCACCTCAGCGAATCCGACCAGGAATCGCTGACCAAGGCGCTGGGGCCGCTGGAACACCTCGCTGCCAGCGAGCCGGTAGCCAGCCCGGCGGCCGCCACCAACGGGGACGCGTCCGCGTAAACCCTTGCTGCGCTTAGCTGCCTGGGCGACCCCCTAAGCTGGCAAGCATGCGGACAGCACTCATCACCGGTGCCAGCCGCGGGATCGGCGCCGCCATCGCCGACGCGCTGGCACCGACACACACTCTTTTTCTGGCCGGCCGCTCGTCGCCCGCGTTGCAGGCCACCGCGGAGCGACTGGGCGCCACCCCTCTTCTGTTGGACGTCACCGACGACGAGTCCATCCGAGCTGCCGCCGCCACCGTTGGCGACCTCAACGTGCTGGTGCACAACGCCGGGGTGTCGCTGCCCGGGACGGTCGCGGACTCCACCGTCGACCAGTGGCGCACCACCTTTGACGTGAATGTTTTTGGCGCAGTATCGATTACGCTGGCTTTCCTGCCCGCGCTGCGGCGTGCCGACGGCCAAGTGGTGTTCATCAACTCCGGGGCGGGCCGCACCGCGTCGAAGGACATGGCGTCCTACTCGGCGAGCAAGTTCGCGTTACGCACCTTCGCCGACTCGCTGCGTCTGGGTGAACCGGCACTGCGGGTGACCACCGTGTACCCCGGACGCACCGACACCGACATGCAGCGCGAGTTGGTGTCTTTCGAGGGCGGTGACTACGACGCCGGCCGCTTCCTGCGCGCAGACACTGTCGCCGCCGCGGTGGCCCAGGCGATCAACACCCCGCCCGACGGCCACCTGAACGAGGTCATCCTCCGACCGCGCGGCTAGACCACCGCGGGCGCCGACTGTGCAACTTATGAAGGCGATTCAGGCACATTCGCGGGCACAACCTGCACACTCGGCACCAAATCGGGCTAGACAACCAGGTTGACCATCTTCCCGGGGACGACGATCACCTTCTTCGGGGTGCCGCCGGCCAGGAATGCCTGCACCTTCTCGTCGGACAGCGCCGCGGCCTCCACAGCGTCGGCGCCCGCGCTGGCCGACACCGTGATCCGGCCGCGCACCTTGCCGTTGACCTGCACGGGATACTCCACGGTGTCCTCGACCAGATACGCGGGATCAGCGAGCGGGAACGGCCCGTGCGCAAGCGATTTCGGGTGGCCGAGCCGCTCCCACAGCTCCTCGGCCAGATGCGGCGCCAGCGGCGCCAGCATCAGCACCAGCGGCTCGGCCGCCGCCCGCGGCACCGAGTCACGGTGCTGCTTGGTCAGGTGGTTCGTGTACTCGATCAGCTTGGCCACCGCGGTGTTATTGCGCAGTGCCGCATAGTCTTCGGAGACCCCGGCGATGGTGCGATGCAGTAGTCGGAGCGTGTCGGTGTCCAGGTCGTCGTCAGTCACCCGGACGTCACCGGAGTTTTCGTCGACGACGAGCCGCCATGCCCGCTGCAGGAACCGATGCGCCCCGACGACGTCTTTGGTGGCCCACGGCCGGGAGGCCTCGATCGGGCCCATCGCCATCTCGTAGACCCGCAGGGTGTCGGCGCCGTAGTCGTCGCACATCTCGTCCGGTGAGATCGAGTTCTTCAGGCTCTTACCGATTTTGCCGAATTCCTGGAAGACCTCGATCTCTCCGTCGGGGCCCGGGTAGAAGAACGTGCCATCCCGCTCGACGACATCGGCGGCCGACACGTAGGCCCCGCGGGCATCGGTGTAGGCGAAGGCCTGGATGTAGCCCTGGTTGATCAGCCGCCGGTACGGCTCGCGCGAGCTGACGTGGCCGAGGTCGTAGAGCACCTTGTGCCAGAACCGCGAATACAGCAGGTGCAGCACGGCGTGCTCGGCGCCGCCGACGTAGAGGTCGACACCACCTGGGTCGCCCGGACCGTGCTCGGCCGGCCGGGGCCCCATCCAGTAGGCCTCGTTCTCCTTGCCGCAGAAGCGATCCGGGTTGTGCGGGTCGGTGTAGCGCAGCTCGTACCAAGAGCTGCCGGCCCACTGCGGCATGACGTTGGTGTCGCGGGCGTACGGCTTCAATCCGTCGCCGAGATCCAGCTCGACGTTGACCCAGTCCGTTGCCTTGCCCAGCGGCGGCGACGGCTCGCTGCCGGCGTCGTCGGGGTCGAACAGCACCGGCGAATAGTCCGGCACATCCGGCAGTTCGACCGGCAGCGTCGCGTTGTCCAGCGCGTGCGCGCGCCCGTCGCTGTCGTAGACGATCGGAAACGGCTCGCCCCAATAGCGTTGCCGCGCGAAAAGCCAGTCGCGCAGCTTGTATTCGATGCGCCCCCGGCCGCGGCTCTCGGATTCCAGCCGCTCGGTGATGGCTTCTTTGGCGCCCGCCACGTCGAAACCGTTGAGGTAGTCCGAGTTCACCAGAACGCCGTCGCCGACGTAGGCCCCCAGCGAAACATCGCCTCCGGCAATGACTTCGACGATCGGCAGGCCGAACTCGTTGGCGAATTCCCAGTCGCGCTGGTCGTGGCCCGGGACGGCCATGATCGCGCCGGTGCCGTATCCGGCCAGCACGTAGTCGGCGATGAAGA
>CBAAAS010000219.1:0-5713 GCA_964658855.1 uncultured Mycobacterium sp. | reverse complement strand
CCTCACACGACGAGATCGGTGATCTCACTGCGGCTTTCAACGAAATGAGCCGAAATCTGGAGATCAAGGAAGGGCTGCTCAACGAACAGCGCAAGGAAAACGACCGCTTGATGCTGTCGCTGATGCCCGAAGCGGTCGTGCAGCGCTACCGCGATGGCGAGCAGACCATCGCGCAAGAGCATCAGGATGTGACGGTCATCTTCGCCGACATCATCGGACTCGACAAGATCTCCAGCTCGCTGTCCGGCGACGAGCTGGTCGGAATCATCGACGAGCTGATGCGCGAACTCGATTCGGCAGCCGAAACCTTTGGCGTCGAAACGATTCGCACCGTCCACAACGGTTATTTGGCGAGTTGCGGGCTGAACATGCCCCGGCTGGACAGCGTGCCCCGGACGATCGACTTCGCCGTGGAGATGCAGCGGATCATGGAGCGCTTCAATTCCGGCAAGGGCTACCAGCTCAGCATCCGGGCCGGCGTCAACACCGGCAACGTGATCAGCGGGTTGGTCGGCAGATCCAGCGTCATCTACGACATGTGGGGTACCGCGGTGAATCTGGCGCATCAGATGCGCAGCGGTGCAACGGAATCCGGGATATTCGTCACCTCGGACGTGTACGAGGTGATGCGCGATATCCGTCAATTCGCCAACGCGGGAACCGTCACGGTCGATGGCGTGGAGCAGGCGATCTGGCGATTGACGGAGCGCAAATGAACATCGACGCTGTGTGGGCTTACTGGGCGATCGGGCTGGCCATCGGCCTGCCCCTGCTGCTGATCAGCCTCACGGAGTGGCAGCAGTTCCTGGCGCGCCGACGGAGCACCCTGGCCGGGCCGGTCAATCTGTTGCGCAACTACCTGGTGCCACTGGCGGCGCTGCTGGTGCTGTTGGTCAAGGTGGCGCGGGTACCCGCCCACTTCGAATCGGTGCGGGTGCTGGCGACGGTATTCGGTTTCGTGGTGCTGCTTCTGCTGTTGTCGGGACTCAACGCCACGGTATTCGAGGGAGCGCCGCAGGGCTCGTGGCGCCAGCGGGTGCCGACGATATTCCGGGACGTCACAAGGTTTTTGCTGATTGCAGCCGGCCTCGCGCTGATCTTCTCCTACGTCTGGGGTGTGCGCGTCGGTGGTTTGTTCACCGCGCTCGGCGTGACCTCGGTGGTCATCGGCCTGATGCTGCAGAACTCCGTGGGTCAGATCGTGTCCGGCCTGTTCATGCTGTTCGAGCAGCCGTTCCGGATCGGGGACTGGCTGGACACGCCGGCCGCACGGGGACGCATCGTAGAGGCGAACTGGCGCGCGATCCACATCCAGACCGGCCACGGTTTGCAGATCACGCCGAACTCGGTGCTGGCCGCCACATCGTTCACCAACCTCAGCCGCCCACCCGGCGCGCACAAGCTGTCGATCAGCACCACGTTCTCGGTCGAGGACCCACCCGAGCGCGTACGTCTTCTCCTGATTCGGATCGCCAGCGCGCTGCCGCAACGCAAAGCCGACGTCACACCAACATCTTCGGCCGGCGGTTCCGGCGAGTACCAGGTCAGCGTCGCGCTGAAGTCGCCCGCCGATGACGGCGCCGCGAAAGCGACCTTCCTACGGTGGATTTGGTATGCGGCCCGACGCGAGGGCCTGCACCTCGACGGAGCGATCGACGACTACGCCACGCCGGCGCGGGTACAGATGGCAATGCGCGACGTGGTGGCGCCCGCACTGCGGCTGAGCCTCGCCGATCAGCAAACCCTGATTGCGCACGCGAAGATAGTTCGGTACGCCGCCGACGAAATCGTGCAGTACCCCGGCGAAGTGCCCACTGCCATGACCTTTTTGATCAAGGGCAGCATCCGGCGGACCATCATCGCCGACGACGGTTCGGTGATTCTGCTGAGCCTGTTGGAGGAAGGCTCGTTTCTCGGATTGAGCACGCTGACCCGGCAGCCGAGTCTGCACGGCGCCCACGCACTGGAAGAAGTGACGGCACTCGAGATCGATCGTGAACACATCGAAGACCTTGTGCTTCGGACACCCTTACTGCTGCAGGAATTGGGCCGGATCATCGAAGACCGCCGCAAGGAGACATCGGCGATTGGGGCCGTCGCTACGCGGCGCTAGATTGCCCGCTACCCTGGGTCAATGAGTGTGCATGCCTTCTCGGCGGTGGATGTGCGCCAGCAGGTGCACGATGCGGCACGCCGGGCTCGGGTGGCCGCCCGAATTCTGGCCTCCCTGCCGACGGTTGCCAAGGATCAAGCGCTGCGAGTCGCCGCCGATGCGCTGGTGACCAATACCGACCGGATTCTGGCGGCCAACGCCGACGACCTGCGCTCGGCCCGGGCCGCTGACACGCCCGCCGCCATGATCGACCGACTGGCACTGGACGCCAAGCGCGTCGAAGGGATCGCCGCGGGGCTGCATCAGGTCGCCGGTCTGCCCGACCCGGTCGGCGAGGTACTCCGCGGCTACACCCTGTCCAACGGTCTGGCCTTGCGTCAGCAACGTGTCCCGCTCGGTGTCGTCGGGATCGTCTACGAAGGCCGGCCCAACGTCACGGTCGACGCGTTTGGTCTGACGCTGAAATCCGGTAATGCCGCGCTGCTGCGCGGCAGCGCATCCGCGATGCGCTCGAACGAGGCGCTGGTCGCGGTGTTGCGCGAAGCGCTGCGCGGCGAGGACCTGCCCGTCGACGCCGCACAACTGCTCCCGTCGGCCGACCGCTCGTCGGTCACCCATCTGATCCAGGCCCGCGGCCTGGTCGACGTGGTGATCCCGCGCGGGGGAGCCGGCCTGATCGACGCGGTGGTCCGCGACTCGCAGGTGCCGACCATCGAGACCGGTGTGGGCAACTGCCACGTCTACATCCACGACGCCACCGATCTCGACATGGCCGAACGAATCCTGTTGAACTCCAAGACACGTCGCCCGAGCGTGTGCAACGCGGCTGAGACGCTCCTGGTCGATAAGGCGATCGCCGATCAGGCGCTGCCGCGACTGATCAACGCGCTGCAAGACGCCGGTGTGACCGTTCATCTCGACCCCGACGATGACCATCTGCGACGCGAATACCTGGAGTTGGAGATCGCGGTCGAGGTCGTCGACGGCGTCGACGCGGCGATCGCCCACATCAACGAATACGGCACCGGGCACACCGAAGCCATCGTCACGTCGAACATGGCTGCGGCGCAACGCTTTACCGAAGGTGTGGATGCAGCCGCCGTCATGGTGAACGCCTCGACGAGTTTCACCGACGGTGAGCAGTTCGGGTTCGGCGCCGAGATCGGCATCTCCACACAGAAATTGCATGCCCGCGGCCCGATGGGGCTTGCCGAACTGACCTCGACCAAGTGGATCGGCTGGGGCGACGGCCAGACCCGCCCGGTCTGAGACAACTGAGGAGAAAACCACGTGAGTGTGCCCGCGCGGCCCGCGCCGCTGTTCGCCGATATCGACGACGTCGGTCGGCGACTGGCCGCGACCGGCTACCTGCCTGATACCGCCACTGCGACAGCCGTTTTCCTCGCTGACCGGCTCGGCAAGCCGCTGCTGGTGGAAGGCCCGGCCGGAGTCGGCAAGACCGAACTCGCCCGCGCCATCGCGCAAGCCACCGGTTCCGAACTGGTCCGCCTGCAGTGCTACGAGGGGGTCGACGAGGCCCGCGCGCTCTACGAGTGGAACCATGCCAAGCAGATCCTGCGTATTCAATCCGGCTCTGACGACTGGGACCAAACCAAGACCGACGTCTTCACCGAAGAATTCCTGCTGTCGCGGCCGCTGCTGACCGCGATCCGGCGCACCGACCCCACCGTCCTGCTGATCGACGAAACCGACAAGGCCGACATCGAAATCGAGGGCCTGCTGCTCGAGGTGCTGTCCGACTTCGCCGTGACGATCCCCGAGTTGGGCACCATCACCGCCGAGCGGAAGCCGTTGGTCGTGTTGACCTCCAACGCCACCCGTGAGCTGTCCGAGGCACTCAAGCGCCGCTGCCTGTTCCTGCACATCGACTTTCCCACTGCCGAGCTGGAACGCCGAATCCTGTTGTCCCGCGTTCCGGAACTGCCGGCACACATCGCCGAAGAGCTGGTGCGCATCATCGGTGTGCTGCGCGGCATGCAACTCAAGAAGGTGCCATCGGTGGCCGAGACCATCGACTGGGGCCGCACCGTGCTGGCCCTGGGCCTGGACACCATCGACGACGCGACGATCGCCGCGACGATGGGTGTCGTGCTCAAGCACCAGTCCGACCAAAAGCGCGCTACCTCCGAACTGCGGCTGAACTGAGGCGTCGCTGATGGCCGTCCGTCGAGTTCGTCCAAGCCAGCCGCTGGCCCCGCATGGCCTGCCGGGCCATCTGGTCGGGTTCGTCGAAGCGCTACGCGGACAGGGCATCTCGGTAGGCCCGTCGGAGACCGTCGATGCCGGCCGGGTGATGGAAGTCCTCGGACTCGGTGACCGCGAGATCCTGCGCGAAGGACTGTCGTGTGCGGTGTTGCGACGGCCCGAGCACCGCGAGACCTACGACGCGATGTTCGATCTGTGGTGGCCGGCCGCACTGGGCACCCGGGCGGCGGTCACCGAGGAAGACTCGATCGACCCCGAGATGCAGCTACCGCCCGATGACGTCGAGGCGATGCGACAGATGTTGCTGGACCTGCTGACCGACAACCCCGAACTCGCCGACATGGATGATCGGCTGGTCGCGATGATCGCCCAGATCGTCGACGCCTACGGCAAATACAACTCCAGCCGCGGCCCGTCCTACTCGTCTTATCAGGCGCTCAAGTCGATGGCACTCGACGAGTTGGAGGGCAAGCTGCTGGCCGGACTGCTCGCCCCTTACGGCGAAGAGCCCACTCCGACCCAGGAGCAGATCGCCAAAGCGCTTGCCGCACAGCGGATCACGCAGCTGAGGAAAATGGTCGACGCTGAGACCAAACGGCGCACCGCCGAGCAACTCGGCCGCGACCACGTCCAGATGTACGGCATCCCACAGCTATCCGAGAATGTCGAATTCCTGCGCGCCTCCGGCGAGCAGCTGCGGTCCATGCGACGCGTCGTGCAGCCGCTGGCCCGCACGCTCGCGACTCGGCTGGCCGCACGACGGCGCCGGTCCCGTGCGGGCGCGATCGACCTGCGCAAGACGTTGCGTAAATCGATGTCCACCGGCGGTGTGCCGATCGACCTGGTGCTGCGTAAGCCCCGTCCGGCCCGCCCGGAGCTGGTCGTGTTGTGCGACGTGTCCGGCTCGGTCGCCGGGTTCAGCCACTTCACGCTGCTGCTCGTGCACGCCCTGCGTCAGCAGTTCTCCCGGGTCCGGGTATTCGCGTTCATCGACACCAGCGACGAGGTCACGCACATGTTCGGCCCGGACGCCGATCTCGCCGTCGCGATCCAGCGGATCACCCGCGAGGCCGGCGTCTACACCCGCGACGGCCACAGCGACTACGGCAACGCCTTCGTCTCGTTCATCCAGGACCACCCGAACGTGCTGTCGCCGAGGAGCTCGTTGTTGGTGCTCGGCGACGGGCGCACCAACTATCGTGATCCGGCGACCGATGTGCTGTCACACATGGTGACCGCCAGCCGGCACGCGCACTGGCTCAACCCGGAACCCAAGCACCTGTGGGGCAGCGGCGACTCGGCGGTGCCGCGCTACCAACAGGTCATCACCATGCACGAATGCCGCTCCGCCAAGCAGCTGGCTTCGGTGATCGA
>CBAAAS010000218.1:0-5718 GCA_964658855.1 uncultured Mycobacterium sp. | reverse complement strand
GGCGCCTGGCTCGCCGACGTCACTGCGATAGAAACGATCAAGTACCGCTATCTGCGTGGACTGGACACCAAGCACTGGGACGACTTCGCCAACACGCTCACCGAGGACGTGGTCGGCCACTACGGGTCGTCGATGGGCGAAGAACACCACTTCACCAACCGCACCGATCTGGTCGAGTACATGCGGTCGTCGCTGCCGTCCAACGTGATCACCGAGCATCGCGTCACCCACCCGGAGATCGAGGTGAACGGCGACGAGGCGACGGGCATCTGGTATCTGCAGGACAAGGTGATCGTGGCCGAGTTCGACTTCATGCTGATCGGCGCGGGTTTCTATCACGATCGATACCGCCGCACCGCCGACGGATGGCGGATCAGCGAGGTCGGCTATGACCGGACCTACGACGCCACCTTGTCGCTGAAGAGCCTGGACTTCAAGGTGGCCGCGGGCATTGCCATCGCGCAGTAATCAGAACCGTTGGCGCGCAAGCGGTTACTGAGTGATCGCCATGACCGCGCCGGGTCGTAGCCACTGGATGACCTGCACCAGCTTGGCATCGTCGATCGCGACACAGCCTTCGGTCGCGCCGCCGTCGGTGGTGTGGAAGAAGAATGCCGCACCCTTGCCGGGCTGACGGTTCGGGTTGACGCCCATCACGACCGCGTGCTTGTACTGGGGGATCTGGAGGTTCTCGCTTGCTCCGGTGTCGAACGGGCACTGCGCCCGATGGCAAACCTGCATGGTGTTGAACGTGGCGCTGCCGTCATCGCCGTTCCACCAGTGATTCGAGTCGACCTGAACATATTTGAGACCGCCACCGGGGTTGGGCGCGGTCCCGAACGCGAACGGCAGCGTGAAGACGCCCATCGGCGTCGCCGGATAACCGCTCTTGGCCTGTGCCGCTAGCCCTGCCGAGCCGATATGTGTCGGGATGCCGGCCTCGACCGGTTCCCAGCCGGTGTTACTTCGTTGGTAGATATCCATTTTCGCGTTCGAACCGCCGCTGCCGACGACGGAGATCACCTGGGTGGCGTTGCCGACCATCGGAGCAAACCAAGGTGCGCCGACTGCACCCCCCAGCGGAGCTGTCGCCATGGGAACAACGGCTGCGCACACCGCAGCGCACAGTAAACCCAGCAGTCGGCGCACGCTCTTATCGTCGGCGCAGCCCGATCGAGTGGTCAAGTCAAGGTTTGGCGTCGATCAGGTCACCGCGCGGCTGCGACGCCCCGCTCGTCTCCTGTCGCCGCAGGTACACGGATATGTTCGTAGGCGTTATCCGCCGGAATCCCGGGTATAGAAAGCGTTGGATGTCACCGACAGATCGCCGCCACCAACCCGCGGTTGGCGGCAGTACAGCCAAGCTCGCGACGGCGGGCGGCGTCAGCGTGCCGCCATTGACGGTCTGGCTCGGGTCTGCGATGTACACCTTCCCGGTCGACCGGGATGTGATCGTGGGCCGCGACCGCGACTGCGACATTTGCTTTCAGGACATCAATCCCGAAGATCTGACCCTGATATCGCGGGTGCACGCGATTCTGCGGTTCGACGACGGCCACTGGGTTGTGGTCGACAAGAGCCAGAACGGCATCTTCGTCGCCGGCTCGCGCGCCAACGTGATCCCCATCAGCGATCGCCTCAGCGTCGCATTAGGCGGCCCGCGTGGGCCCGAGCTGACCTTCCGGGTGGCGACGCCGGCCTCCGGCTCGCCCAACCGCGGCGACAGCCCCGCAACGCAGATGTTCCGTCCGGCAGCACCACCCCCGCCCGCACCTGCCCCGCCGCGCGCGCAGCCGCGGCCGAGTCGGCCCAATCCGCCGGTTTCGTCACCGTCGGCCGGGTTGCTGCGCTCGGCGACGATCGGCCGTGCCAAGACCAACGGCATCGTCGTCGAGGACGCCCTCGCTTCCCGCGTGCACGCAATGCTCACGTCCACTCCGGCCGGCCTGGAGATTCGCGACAACGACAGCAGCAACGGCACTTTCGTCAACGGGACGCAGATCACCAGTGCGCGGCTGCGCGACGGCGACGTCGTCACGATCGGCAACACCGACCTGCTCGCCACCGGCAACACCCTGGTCTTGCAGCCCGTGGCGGCCCGCATCAGCGGGTTGACCGCGCACGGACTGGCGCTCACGGTCGACGGTCATCAACTGCTGCAAGACGTGTCGTTCACCGCGAAGCCCGGGACGCTGACCGCCGTCATCGGACCGTCCGGCGCCGGAAAATCCACGCTGGTCAAACTGATCGGTGGCGCGATGCCACGCAGCGCGGGCCTGGTCGCGTTCGACGGCCACGACGTGCACGCCGAGTACGCGTCGATGCGCTCACGGATCGGGATGGTCCCCCAGGACGACGTGGTCCACCGCCAGCTCACCGTCGAGCAGGCGCTGAACTTCGCCGCCGAACTGCGGCTACCACCGGACACCACCGCCGATGATCGACGGCAGGTGGTCGAGCGGGTGCTCGACGAGCTGGAGTTGGCCCCGCACAAGCACACTCGCGTCGACAAGCTGTCCGGTGGGCAGCGCAAGCGCGCATCGGTGGCGATGGAACTGCTGACCGGCCCGTCGCTGCTGATCCTCGATGAACCGACGTCGGGCCTCGACCCGGCGCTGGATCGTCAGGTGATGACGATGCTGCGACGACTCGCCGACGCCGGCCGGGTGGTCATCGTCGTCACCCACTCGCTGACCTACGTCGGGATGTGCGACCAGATCCTGCTGCTGGCCCCCGGCGGCAAGACCGCCTTCGCCGACCCGCCCGCGCAGATCGGGCAGGCGATGGGCAGCACCGACTGGGCCGACATCTTCGCCCGCGTCAGCACCGATCCCGACGGCGCGCATCGCGCATATCTGTCCCGCCATCCCGCCTCCCCGCGCCGGCCGTCGCCGACCGCCGGCGCGGCACCGCTGGGCAAGCCGCCGCGAACCAGCTCGTGGCGCCAGGTCATGACGCTGGTGCGCCGTCAGACCCGGCTGATCACCTCCGACCGCGGCTACTTCGCGTTCCTGGCGGTGCTCCCGTTCGTGCTCGGCGTGCTGTCGCTGGCGGTGCCCGGCAACACCGGCCTGGGAGCGACCAACGCGGCCGGGCCGGAGGAGCCGATCGACATCCTGATCCTGCTCAACATCGGCGCGGTCTTCCTGGGCACCGCACTCACCGTCCGCGATCTGGTCGGCGAGCGAATGATCTTCCAGCGCGAGCGGGCCGTCGGCCTGTCCGCCTCGGCGTACCTGATCGCCAAAGTCGTCGTCTACAGCATCGCGGCCCTGATCGGCACCGCGGTCATGGTCGCCATCATGACGATCGGCAAGGGCACGCCCTCGCAAGGCGGCGCGCTGCTGGGACACGGCGTGGTGCCGGGCATCGTGGAGCTGTTCCTGGGACTGGCCCTGACGGCGATCACCTCGGCGATGGTGGGCCTGGCGCTGTCGTCGCTGGCCCGCTCCACCGAGCAGGTGCTGCCGATGCTCGTGGCGACCATCATGGTGTCGATGGTGCTGGCCGGGGGTCTGATCCCGGTGACGGGCCGGTTGGTCCTGGATCAGTTGGCCTGGTTCGTGCCCGCGCGCTGGGGCTTTGCGGCGTCGGCGTCGACGGTGGACCTGAACAGCGTCGAGGCGGGGCTGCCCGTCGACAGGTTGTGGCGCCACGTGGCCGACGCGTGGCTGCAGGACGCCGGCATGCTGGTGGCCCTGTCCGTGGTTCTCGCCGGGCTGGTCCGCTACCGGCTGCGCCTGGGGAAACGGGCCCGCTGATGCCCGTCTTCGTCCGCAAACTCTTCGGCATCGGCAAGCTGCCCGCCGACGTGCGCGCCGCAGTCGAGGCCGAGGGGCTGATCTATCTCGCCGACTTCGTTCCCGTCACCCGCCGATTCAGCGGCGCCATTCCAGGTCTGCGGTCGGCGCACAGCGTCGCCAGCTACGTCGGCTCGGTCGCGTTCACCTCGCAGCGTGTTCTGGCGACCCTGTCGTCGTTGCCCAAACTGGCCGGCCCGACTGTCGACGTCCGTTGGGATGCACCGCAATCCGGCGTCGCGGCGGCGGAAATATCGTCAACCGGCCTGCAGGTCGACGCCGACGTCGACGAGTTGGATCAGACCTTCACCGGGCACCTGTCGCTGCACTACAAACTCGCGCTTCCCGACGAGGTGCTCAACAGACTGCCCCGCCGCTCGCTGGCCTTCGACATGCCACCGCCATACGTGCTCCGCGCGGTGGGAGTCACCTACCGGCCATAACGCGCTCAGCGTGGCAGCCAGACCGACGACGTTGCCGACAAGTCGGGCCAGGGCGGGCGACGCAGCACAGCCACGCTGGCGAGCACCGCCGAGATCAGGCCGGTGACCGCCCCGATCATCGCGATCCTGTTCTTGTCGACCGCCGGTACCCAGCGAGCCTTACCGCCGTGGACGACGAACACACCCATCGGCGTAGCGGCGCCGTCACGAACCTTGGCCACAGTGATCACGGTCCCGCCGTCCGCCGTGCCGTAGGGCTCGCCGTAGACGCGGCCACGAGTGCCGTTGACCGGCAATTGCTGCACTGACTCCGGAATTTTCACATCTCTGGCCTACCACGCGGATCGCCACACGCTTCCTAGGATGACCAGATGGACGAACACGCATTCAGCACGCCGGAGCGGCAGGCGATCTATCGCGTGATCGCCGAGCGCCGCGACATGCGCCGGTTCGTTCCCGACAGCAAGATTTCCGACGACGTCCTCGCCCGCCTGCTGCAGGCCGCCCACGCCGCTCCCAATGTCGGCCTGATGCAGCCCTGGCGTTTCATCCGGATCACCGACGGCGCACTGCGGCAGCGCATCCACGCGGTGGTCGACGAGGAACGCCAGCAGACGGCGCACGCGCTGGGCCCACGCGCGCAGGAATTTCTCGCGCTCAAGGTCGAAGGCATTCTCGACTGCGCCGAGCTACTGGTGGTCGCGCTGTCCGACGGCAGAGACAGCTTTGTGTTCGGCCGTCGCACCATGCCGCAGATGGATCTGGCATCGGTGTCCTGCGCGATCCAAAACCTTTGGCTGGCAGCGCGATCCGAGGGCCTCGGGATGGGATGGGTGTCGCTTTTTGATCCGCCGACGCTGGCGTCGCTGCTGTCCATGCCCGCCGACGCCGAGCCGGTGGCGATCCTGTGCCTCGGCCCGGTGCCTGAATTCCCCGACCGGCCGTCGCTGGAATTGGACGGTTGGGCCCTGGGACGCCCGCTGGGTGACTTCGTATCGGAGAACAGCTGGGGCCAGGCGCCGCACCCCGCGACGTGAATGTCAGCTGATCGCGAGTTGCGCGATGAGCGTGTTGAGCGCCGCGACGACATCCGGCGGTACCGAGCGTTCGGACTCGGCGTCCACCAAGGCTTCCGTCGAGACACCGGCGGCGTTGGCGGCCTCTTCGAGACTGAGTTCGGCACGGTGGCGTGCGCCGTAGAGCCGCTGGCCGAGTGTTGCCGACGGCGACTTCGCGGCGCGCAGCATCAGCTCGTTGTAGCGCCGCCGGACGGCGCTGAGCGCAAGCACCACTGACGGAGTGCCGCGGGCATTGCGCGCGGCGTTGGCGGCTACCGTCTCGAGCTTGCGCAGGTCAGCCAGGATCGGCGTAGCCCGCTGGGTGAAATCCGGTTCGGCCGGCCCGGGCAGCGCGTCCACCGCGGCGCCGATGCTGTGCATGGCCAGTTCGACCGCCTCGGCCATCAGCGGCGCGTG
>CBAAAS010000217.1:0-5727 GCA_964658855.1 uncultured Mycobacterium sp. | reverse complement strand
CGCGACAGGCGCCGTTGCCTTCATTTTTGAGCCTTTCCTAGACCGAAGTAGCAAAACTCTGTACACCGCTGAGTGCAATTTCAAACCTTGCCGAAGCCCTCACGCTGGCGATACCCGAATCCGAATAGGCCCACGCGGCAGCTGGCTCGGGTCGACCACGTCACCGCGCTGAGTGATTTCCACATCACCGCCGCGCGCCAATGCCGAAGCGGTACTGCGACTGTCGTCCATCAGATCGCGCCACCGCTCTCCGCCGACGGCACGTGCGGCGTCCGATGGACAGATGCTGGAGTCCGGTCCGCGATGATGCGCCAGCGCCAAGATCGCCGCGCGCAACCGGGTGGGGGGCGATCCGTCGCCGAGCGCGGTCTTCGCGTGACCGGCCGCGGGGCCGTCACCGTCGGCAACGGTGGTCAGCTCGCGCCGTGGATCGCTCACGGCACCAGGTTAGGCCGAAACGCACGGGGTAGTCCGAAACGCAAAGAGCCCCCGACGTCCGCAGGCGTGGGGGCTTTTGCGAGTGATCAGCCCTTGCGCGTCTTGACCGCTTCGGTGAGCTGCGGCGCGACCTTGAACAGGTCACCGACGATGCCGTAGTCGGCGATCTCGAAGATCGGCGCCTCTTCGTCCTTGTTGACCGCGACGATCGTCTTCGAGGTCTGCATGCCGGCGCGGTGCTGGATCGCCCCGGAGATGCCCAGCGCGATGTAGAGCTGCGGGGAGACCGTCTTACCGGTCTGGCCCACCTGGAACTGACCCGGGTAGTAACCCGAGTCGACCGCGGCGCGCGAGGCGCCGACAGCGGCGCCCAGCGAGTCCGCCAGCTCCTCGACCACAGTGAATTTGTCGGCGCTGCCGACACCACGACCACCCGAGACCACGATGGTGGCTTCGGTCAGTTCCGGGCGGTCACCGGCGACCGCGGGTTCGCGCTTGGTGATCTTGGTGGCGTTCTCCGCGGGCTCGGGTACGTCGACCTTGACCTGCTCGCCCGCGCCGTCAGAAGGCTCGGCGTCGATGGCGCCGGGGCGCAAGGTGATCACCGGGGTGTCGCCGTTAGCCTGACCTTCGACGGTGAATGCGCCACCGAAGATGGACCACACCGCCTTGTTGTCGGCTTGCACGTCGACCACATCGACCAGCAGACCCGAACCGATCCGGGCAGCAAGCCGGCCCGCGATCTCCTTGCCGTCGGCATTGGCGGCCAGCAAAACGGCTGCCGGACTGGCGGATTCGGCCAGCGAGGCGAGCACGTCGACGGACGGGGTGATCAGGTAGCCCTCCGCCGTGTCGGATTCGGCGACGTAGATCTTGGCGGCGCCGGCCGACTTCAGGCCCTCGATGAGCGGCTCGGCGGTGCCGGGCTTACCCACTACGACGGCTGCCGGCTCACCCAGAACGCGTGCCGCAGTGATCAATTCGGAGGTGACCTTCTTAGGGGCACCTTCAGCGTGCTCGACGAGCACCAATACTTCAGCCATGAGTTATTCCGTGTCTTTCGGTTAAAGGTTGACGTCTCAGATGATCTTCTGGCCGACCAGGTACTTGGCGATGTCGCTTCCGCCTTCGCCCTCATCGGTGATTTTTTCACCGGCAGTCTTGGGCGGCTTGGGGGTCGCCGTCAGCACCTTGGTGCCCGCGTTGGCCAGGCCGACCTCATCGGCCTCGACACCGATCTCAGCCAGTGTGAGCTTGGTGACTTCCTTCTTCTTGGCGGCCATGATGCCTTTGAAGGAGGGGAACCGCGGCTCGTTGATCTTCTCGTTGACGCTGATGACGGCGGGCAGGGTCGCCTCGACAGTGAACACACCGTCGTCCGTCTCGCGCTCGCCGGTGATCTTGTCGCCGTCCAGCGACAGCTTGCGCAGGTGAGTGAGCTGCGGCAAGCCCAGGTACTCGGCGATGACAGCCGGCACCGCGCCACCGGTTCCGTCAGTGGCCTCGTTGCCGGCGATGACCAGCTCGGTGCCTTCGATGGTGCCCAGCGCGCGCGCCAGGGCCCAGCCGGTCTGGACGACGTCCGAGCCGTGCAGTCCGTCGTCGAGCAGGTGAACGGCCTTGTCGGCACCCATGGACAGCGCCTTGCGGATCGCCTCGGTGGCCCGCTCGGGGCCGGCGGTCAGCAAGGTGACTGACCCCTCGGTGCCGTCGGCTGCTTCCTTCTCGCGGATCAGCAGCGCTTCTTCGACAGCGCGCTCGTTGATCTCGTCCAGCACGGCGTCGGCTGCCTCACGGTCCAGCGTCCAGTCGCCGTCCTTGAGTTTGCGCTCTGACCAGGTGTCCGGGACCTGCTTGATCAGGACCACGATGTTCGTCATGAGAGTGGCTCGTCCTCCTCGGATGAGTCCTGCAGCCGAAAGCGGCAGGACTGAATGTCACGTCTTTTGCGCCCCGCACCCGCATGTTACTGACCGGTAACTTTGTGCGGTTCGCTCTCACACCATAGCGGGTCGTCCTGCAGGTTCTGTCCCCCCTGTACCTTCGGCAGCGGTCAACGCCCTACCTCGTACACGGTGTACCCGTAGCGAAGCATTCGCGAACCCGTCACTACGGGTTAGCCTCCCTATGCAATGAGCGCATTCATCCCTGACGTTCCGCACGTCCCCGCGGACTCCGCCCTGCCGTTGACCGGTGAACGCACCATCCCGGGCCTCGACGTGGAGAACTACTGGTTTCGCCGCCATGAGGTGGTCTACCAGCAGTTGGCTCGGCGCTGCGCGGGGCGCGATGTGCTCGAGGCGGGCTGCGGCGAAGGCTATGGCGCCGACCTGATCGCCGGTGTCGCTCGCCAGGTGACCGCCGTGGACTACGACGAGGCGACGGTCGCACATGTGCAGGCGCGTTATCCGCGGGTGCAGGTGATCCACGGCAACCTCGCCGACCTCCCGCTGCCCGACCAGTCGGTCGATGTCGTGGTCAACTTCCAAGTCATCGAGCACTTGTGGGATCAGCCACAGTTCGTCCGCGAGTGCGCACGGGTCCTGCGTCCATCCGGGATGTTGATGATGTCGACACCGAACCGGATCACGTTCTCGCCGGGCCGCGATACGCCGATCAATCCGTTCCACACCCGCGAGCTCAATGCCGAAGAGCTGACAGAGCTGTTGTGCGACGCGGGCTTCGCGATCGACGGCGTGTACGGAGTTTTCCATGGCCCACGGCTGCTCGAGGTGGACGCCCGCCATGGCGGCTCGATCATCGACGCCCAGATCGCGCGTGCCGTCGCCGATGCGCCCTGGCCGGCCGATCTGCTGGCGGACGTCGCGGCCGTCACCGCGGCCGACTTCGACATCGTCAAGGCCGGCACCGTCGGAGCGCGACACATCGATGACAGCCTGGATCTGGTGGCGATCGCGGTGCGGCACGACGACGACGGCTCAGCCGGCGTCGAGGAGCGGCGCCGATGATCCCGGCGAGGGAGCCAGTGCCCGGGTTGTTCACCCTGGTGCTGCACACCCATCTGCCGTGGCTGGCGCATCACGGACGCTGGCCGGTCGGCGAGGAGTGGCTCTACCAGTCGTGGGCGGCGTCCTACCTGCCCCTGCTGCGGGTCTTGCGCCAACTGGCCGACGAGGGTCGGCACCGGCTGGTCACCCTGGGCGTCACCCCGGTCGTCATGGCGCAGCTCGACGATCCGTATTGCCTTGACGGGATGCATCATTGGCTGGCCAACTGGCACCTGCGCGCCGCAGAGGCCGCCAGCGTCCGTCCTGGAGATTCCACCGGTGGCTCCCCCGCATCGGCGCCGGAAGCTCTGCGGGCCTTCGGCATTCGTGAGATGGCCGAAACCGGGCAAGCGCTCGAGGATTTCACCACCTACTGGCGTCACGGTGCCAGCCCGTTGCTGCGGCGGCTGATCGACGCGGGCACAATCGAACTACTAGGGGGTCCGCTGGCCCACCCGTTCCAGCCGTTGCTGAACCCGCGGCTCCGCGAATTCGCGCTACGGGAAGGTCTGGCCGATGCCCGGCAGCGGTTGGCGCACAAGCCAACTGGTATCTGGGCACCCGAATGCGCCTACGCCCCGGGCATGGAACATGATTACGCCGCCGCCGGGGTGGGACACTTCATGGTCGACGGCCCGTCGTTGCATGGCGACACCGCGCTGGGCCGGCCGGTCGGTGACACCAACGTCGTCGCGTTCGGGCGTGATCTGCAAGTGAGCTACCGCGTGTGGTCGCCCAAATCCGGCTACCCGGGTCACGCGGCTTACCGCGACTTCCACACCTACGACCATCGCACCGGACTCAAGCCGGCCCGGGTTACCGGCCGTAACGTGCCCTCGGAGAAAAAGGCGCCTTACGATCCCGAGCGTGCCGATCACGCAATCGACAGTCACGTAGCAGATTTCGTCGAAGTGGTACGGCGCCGGCTGTTGTCGGAGTCCGAGCGCATCGGGCAACCCGCGCACGTGGTCGCCGCGTTCGACACCGAGTTGTTCGGCCACTGGTGGTACGAAGGGCCGGTATGGCTCGAACGAGTGTTGCGGGCACTGCCGGAGGCGGGGGTGCGCGTCGGAACGCTGAGCGACGCCGCCGATGCGGGCCTGGTCGGCAGCGCCGTCGAATTGCCGCCCAGCTCTTGGGGTTCCGGCAAAGACTGGCAGGTCTGGTCCGGTGACAAGGTCACCGATCTGGTGCAGCTCAACACCGAGGTCGTCGACACCGCGCTGTCTACGGTCGATAAGGCCCTGACCCAGACCGCGTCGCTGGACGGGCCGATCCCCCGCGACCACATCGCCGACCAGATTCTGCGCGAAACCCTGCTCACGGTGTCCAGCGATTGGCCGTTCATGGTGAGCAAAGACTCCGCCGCCGACTACGCCCGTTACCGGGCGCACCTGCACGCCCACGCCACCCGCGAGATCGCCGGCGCGTTGGCGTCGGGACGCCGCGAATCGGCACAACGCCTGGCCGACGGCTGGAACCGGGCCGACGGCTTGTTCGGCGCCCTGGATGCCCGGAGGCTGCCGCGATGAGAATCCTGATGGTGTCCTGGGAGTACCCGCCGGTGGTGATCGGCGGACTGGGCCGACATGTCCATCACCTGTCGACCGCGCTCGCCGCCGCCGGCCACGAGGTCGTCGTGTTGTCGCGGCGCCCGACCAACACCGACCCGAGCACTCATCCGTCGCTGGATGAAATCAACGAGAACGTCCGGGTTGTCGCCGCTGCGCAGGATCCGCACGAGTTCGCCTTCGGCACCGACATGATGGCCTGGACGCTGGCGATGGGCCACGCGATGGTCCGCGCCGGACTCTCACTCAAGCGACGGCGCAGCGACGACCCGTGGCGGCCCGATGTGGTCCACGCGCACGACTGGCTGGTCGCCCACCCGGCTATCGCGCTCGCGGAGTTCCACGACGTGCCAATGATTTCCACGATCCACGCGACCGAGGCCGGTCGGCATTCGGGCTGGGTCTCCGGAGCGATCAGTCGGCAGGTGCACGCGGTCGAGTCGTGGCTGGTGCGCGAATCCGACTCGTTGATCACCTGTTCAGCGTCGATGAGCGAGGAGATCGCCGCGCTGTTCGGGCCCGGACTGGCCGAGACCACCGTCATCCGCAACGGCATCGAGGCGGCGCGCTGGCCGTTCGCCCGCCGCAGGCCGCGCAGCGGCCCTCCGGAACTGCTCTACGTCGGCCGGCTGGAATACGAGAAGGGCGTGCACGAGGCCATCGCCGCGCTGCCGCGGATCCGCCGGGCCCACCCCGGCACCACCCTGACC
>CBAAAS010000216.1:0-5738 GCA_964658855.1 uncultured Mycobacterium sp. | reverse complement strand
GCGGGGCGGGCGCGGGCTGGCCCGGCAGATGCTGGTTGCCCTGCCGTTGGCTGCTGGACGATCCCGACGACCCCGAGGAACTGCTCGAACCCGAGGATCCGCTGGAGCTGGACGAGCCGTTCGATCCGGTCGACGAGGCGCCGCCGCCGGTCTCAGGCGGCGTCGGTCCGGTCGGAATCGGCGGCAGGTGGAGTCGCTCCTGCGGGATGTCCGGCGGCGGGACAGGAGCTTGGCCGTTGATCTTCAACGGTCCTTTGGCGCTGTTGATCAAAGTCGCCCAGCCGCCGTTGCCCAAGGTCGCCCCGATGCTGCACGCCACCTGACGGCTGCCGGCGGACCAGCTCGGCAACGACAGCGTGCTGTAGATCAGCGTCAGCGTGGTGCTGCGCAACTGCACCGGCGCCAGGTAGGCATCGGTCAGCTTGGTGCAGGAGTCCTTGATGAACCCGTCTTGTTCGGGCTCCGGGGGCAATCCCTCGGGGAACCGGGCCAGCAGGTTGACCGTGCCGGTGACCTCCATCGCGTGCGGCGCGACGCAATCGACCGGGATGTCGGTGGGCTGGTTGGTGGCCGGGTCGATGCCCAAGCAGGTGCCGTCCGGCCAGACCTTGGACTGATCCACGTCGGCAACTTTGCCTTTGTACGCGACCTGCTGATTGCCTGCGCCGGGCAGCTGCACCCCGCACAGCATCCGTCGCTCGCCGAACTGCCGCCACGCTTTGTCGCCCGACCACAACATGCTGATGACGAACTTGCTGTTCGGGTCGAACTTGGCGCCGAGATAGCGGCGCACCGCCGATTCGCACTGCTCCTGGCTGATCTGCTCGATGCGGGTGGCCGTCGGTGGCGGTGCCGACGGGCCGTACTCCGAGCCGGGGAACGTGCGCATGTCGATCGACTCGGAGACCTCGAAGCGGTGCTCGTCCTTGCAGTCGACGACGTTGGCGGCTTCGGGCATCCGGTCCGGCCACATCAGGCAGTTGCCGCTGGCCGCACGGTTGAACGCGTCATTGCCCTTGGAGCCGGTTGGAGGCACCGGGTCGATGTAGCCGGCCAACCGCCCGGGACCGCCGCCGATCGGCAGCGCGGTGACCAGGCCGGCGATCAGCAGACCACCCAGCGCGGTCAGCAGCAGCGCCCGCCGGGTTGCCGAGGCTTGCAGCGTCCCGTTCAGCGCACCAATCCGCACGACGCGCGGCAGCCGACGCCCGGGGCCGGGCGTCACCGACGCCTCTGGGGCCTCGCGCTCGTCGCCCTCGGATTGATGCCACATTTCACCCATTCTGACAGGCGAACTCAGGAACGTGACGGCTGTTACAGAAGTGAAATGGTTTGCCGTTGGCGGATGCCCACCGCGTAGGGTTTTAGCCCGTGATCGACCTGAAGTTGCTCCGGGAGAATCCGGACGCCGTGCGCGAGTCGCAGCAGAAGCGGGGCGAGGACCCGACGCTCGTCGACACGCTGCTGGTTGCCGATACCGCACGCCGGTCCGCGATCGCCGGCGCCGACTCGCTGCGCGCCGATCAGAAGGCCGCCAGCAAGAAGGTCGGCGGTGCCTCACCCGACGAGCGACCGGCACTCCTGCAGCAGGCCAAGGAACTGGCCGAGCAGGTGAAGTCGGCCGAGACGCGACAGGCCGAGGCCGAAACGACGTTCACCGCCGCGCACATGGCGATCTCGAACGTGATCGTCGACGTCGTCCCCGCCGGCGGGGAGGACGACTACGCCGTTCTCGACGTCGTCGGCGAACTGCCCGTGATCGCCGATCCCAAGGATCACCTCGAGATCGGCGAGAAGCTCGGTCTGATCGACATGGAACGCGGCGCCAAGGTGTCCGGCTCGCGGTTCTACTTCCTGACCGGCCAGGGCGCGCTGCTGCAACTCGGTCTGCTGCAGATGGCGATCCGGCTGGCCGCCGACAACGGGTTCGTGCCGATCATCCCGCCGGTGCTGGTGCGTCCGGAGGTGATGTCCGGGACGGGGTTCCTCGGCGCCCACGCCGACGAGATCTATCGGGTGGAGGCCGACGACCTCTACCTCGTCGGTACCTCGGAGGTTCCGCTGGCCGGGTACCACTCCAACGAGATCCTGGACCTGTCCGACGGGCCGCTGCGCTACGCCGGCTGGTCATCGTGCTTTCGCCGCGAGGCCGGCAGCTATGGCAAAGACACCCGCGGCATCATCCGGGTACATCAGTTCGACAAGGTCGAGGCGTTCGTCTACTGCAACCCCGCCGACGCCGAGGCCGAGCACGAGCGGCTGCTGGGCTGGCAGCGCGAGATGTTGGCCCGCATCGAGGTGCCGTATCGGGTCATCGATGTGGCGGCGGGCGATCTCGGCTCGTCAGCGGCCCGCAAGTTCGACTGCGAGGCGTGGGTGCCCACCCAGCAGGCCTATCGCGAGCTCACCTCGACGTCGAACTGCACCACGTTCCAGGCCCGACGGCTGGCCACCCGCTACCGCGATCCGGCCGGCAAACCGCAGACCGCGGCCACGCTCAACGGCACGCTGGCCACCACCCGCTGGCTGGTCGCCATCCTGGAGAACCACCAGCAGCCCGACGGCAGCGTGCGGGTCCCCGCGGCGCTGGTGCCCTTCGTCGGTACCGAGGTGCTGGAACCGCCCAACCGATGACCACAATCGGAACCCCACTGTCGCCAGCCGCGACCAAAGTCATGTTGCTCGGTTCTGGCGAACTCGGCCGTGAGGTGGTGATCGCGCTGCAGCGCCTGGGCGTGGAGACCATCGCCGTCGACCGCTACGACAACGCGCCGGCGCAGCAGGTCGCCCACCACTCGCGAACCATCACGATGTCGGATCCAGACCAGCTCAAAGCGCTGATCGAGGCCGAACGTCCGGACATCGTCGTTCCCGAGATCGAGGCCATCGCCACCGAGGCGCTCGAGGAACTGGAAACGGCCGGCGTCGTGCGGGTGATCCCCACCGCGCTGGCGGCCCGCCTGACCATGGACCGTGAAGGAATCCGCCGTCTGGCCGCCGAAACGCTCGGCCTGCCCACCAGCCCGTACCGGTTCTGCGACTCGCGGGCCGAATTGCAGGTGGCCGCGGACGCCATCGGCTACCCCTGTGTCGTCAAACCGGTGATGAGCAGCTCGGGCAAGGGCCAGAGCAAGCTCGACGGACCCGACGACGTCGCGGCGGCCTGGGCCTATGCGATGGCCGGCGGCCGGGTCAGCCACAGTCGCGTCATCGTCGAGGGTTTCATCGACTTCGATTACGAGATAACACTATTGACGGTCCGGGCGCGTGGTGGCGACCGTGAGGTGGCCACCCAGTTCTGCGCACCGATCGGCCACAAGCAGGTCAACGGCGACTACGTCGAGAGCTGGCAACCGCACCCGATGTCGGCCGCCGCGCTCGCCAACGCGCAGCGAATCGCCCTGGTCGTCACGGAAGAGCTTGGCGGACAGGGCATTTTCGGGGTCGAGCTGTTCGTCAAGGCCGACCAAGTGTGGTTCAGTGAGGTCAGCCCACGGCCGCACGACACCGGTATGGTCACGATGATCACGCAGTGGCAGAACGAATTCGAGCTGCATGCCCGCGCCATTATTGGGCTTCCGGTCGACACCACGCTTAAGACGCCGGGCGCCAGCGCGGTGATCTACGGCGGTGTTGACGCCGAGGGCGTGGTTTTTGACGGTGTGGATGAAGCACTGCGGGTGCCGCGCACCGACCTGCGTCTGTTCGGAAAGCCGGAAAGCTTCGTCAAACGGCGCATGGGTGTCGCACTGGCCTACGACGAAAACCTCGACACCGCGCGGCAGAACGCGGTCGAGGCAGCCAGGCGGGTCAGGCCACGCGAGATCTGAGCGCCCGGCAAAGTACAGCTGAGGCTTTCTTCGCTGATCTATCATTTGCTGACTGTCGTCCAGAAGGTGGCGACATCAAGTCGCGTCGGAGGGCGAGAACGCGATGGGTTGGCTTGCGCAATGGTGGCGCCAGTCCGATCACTACGACCGGCTGGGCGCACACCTGGCTGCCCGCCGCATGGACACCCTGACCCGGATCACCGTCTCGATTGTTGCGGGCGGCCTGGCGCTGGTCGCGCTGGGGACGATCTGGACCCCTACCGGACCGAAAGGCCCTGTTGGGGTGACCTGCGCGGTGGTGTCGGCCGTTGGTGCGTTGGCGGGCTCCGCGCTCTGGGCGCTGCGCTGGCCCACCCGCATCACCGCAATCCGGTTCGCGCTGGGGTCCACCGCGTGCATTGCGTTGGTCTCGGTGGCGCAAAGCGATCCGTTGTTGGCCATGCTCAGCTGCGCCACCTTCGCGACCATGGCCAGCTACATCGCGTTGTTCCACCGGGCCTGGCTGATGGCCTACAACTTCACCGTGGCCGCCACGATCAGCGGTTTCGAAGGTGTTCGGGTTGCCGAACGGTTCAACGGCTTGACCGCGCTCGGCTGCTGTCTGCTGTTATTGCTACTCAACCTGGCCGTTCCATTCGGCATCCAGGTCGTTGTGCACGTTCTCGGCGCCGACGCCGTGCGGGCCGAGCGCGACCAGCTGACCGGACTGTTCACCCGGCGGGCCTTCCACCGGCGGGCCAAGGCTTGCCTGGAGAAGGCCGGCCAGCAGCAGGCCTACGTCGTCGTTTCGGTGATCGACCTGGACCGCTTCAAACAGCTCAACGACAGCTACGGGCACAGCACCGGCGACGATGCGCTGGTGTCGGTGGCCCGCGCGCTGCGCGACACCACCGACGACACTGCGGTGATCGGCCGTTCGGGCGGCGAAGAATTCGTCATCGCCGACGTCTGGCGCCCCGACGACGTCGACCGGCGAGCGCAGCAACTCTGCGATGAGGTCGCTGCACTGCCGTTCGGCATCACCGCCAGCATCGGCACGGCCGGCATCCACCCCGCTTACCGCACCGGTGACCGTGGCGACCTGCTCATCGAGTTGATCGCGGCCGCCGACGCGGCGATGTACGCCGCCAAACGGCGCGGCGGTAACCAGGCGGGCCACCACGAGTGGCCGCTGCCGCCGCCGCTGGCCAATTTCGCCGACGACGAAACCGACTACCGCGACGGGATCAGCGCTTAGCTAGGCGTTGACGGGCGCCGGCGTCGAGGTCTGCGCGTGCCGGTGCTGGCGCTCGATGGTGGCGAAGTAGAAGGCGAACGCGAACGCGAAGCTGGTGAACAGGCTGGCGACGAAGTACAGCCACGGCCGCCGCAGCCCGCGTCGGTGTCCGTCGACGATCGTAAACAGCGGCAGCAGAATCACATTGGCGATCGTGTAGTCCTGGCTCGCAGAACTGGCGGCCGGGTTGGTGAACATCAGCCGGATGTATTCGGCCCAACTGCCGTGCTCTCCCCAGAGCGGGTTGGTCGAACCCTGCGAATACTCCTGCACGAAGCGGATATTGAAGTACCAGCCCAAGCCGATCGAAGCGATACCGATGACGTAATACAGCCCCTCCAGCGGTGAGAACAGCGCACCTCCAGCGGGACGGGAGAAGACCTGGCGATTGGAGGTGACGATCCAGGTGATCACCGCGAGGCCGAGAATTGCGTGGGTGAGAAGCGAGACCATCGCCGCAGTCTCACCCGTTCGGTCAAGTTTTGTCAATATTGACATAACAGGTTCTGGGGTAATTTACAGACATGATCCGGCCTGCCCAGACGGCACGCAGCGAGCGCACTCGTGAGGCGCTGCGGCAGGCGGCGCTGGTGCGGTTCTTGGCGCAGGGCGTCGAGGACACCTCGGCAGAG
>CBAAAS010000215.1:0-5749 GCA_964658855.1 uncultured Mycobacterium sp. | reverse complement strand
TCACGACAACGCCCCAGGGCACACTGGTCCCGTTGAATGGAAGCACCGTCTGCTCGCTGGACCCGGACGCCAACTTCAGAACGCGGTTGTTGTCAGAATCAGTGACATACACGCTGCCGCCATCATCGACCGCTACGCCGTCGGGGTTATCGAGGCCGCTAAACGGCAGTACCACAGGAGTATTGGTTCCAGCAGGCAGTTTGACCACCCGGTCGTTACCGCGATCGGCAACATAGACGCTGCCGGCCTTATCGACCGCGACGCCTTCCGGAAAGCTCAGGCCCGTGAATGGAAGTTCTGTCTGGTTATTCGATCCGGCTGCCAGCATGACGACCCGATGGTTGAAGTCGGTGACGTACACCGCCCCGGCTGAGTCGACAGCCACTCCCTGCGGCTGATACAGGCCAGTGAACGGAAGCACCGCCGGCGTGTCCGAGCCCGGCGTCAATTTCACCACCCGGCCGAACATGCCCTGGTTGGTGACGTAAACGGCGCCTGCGGAATCCACCGCCACGCCGCCGGGGGAAAGGCGGAAGGTAAGTCCGTTGAACGGCAACACATTTTGCCCACAAGCTCCGGCTGCCGGCCCGCTCTGCGGTCGGAACACGAAGGCGAACACGGCGGCGAGAACTATTGCCACGGCGCCGACGATCATCCACAGCTTGCGCTTGCTGCGCCGCTGCGGCGGGTCGGAGTGAAAGTTGGGCTGATAAGAGCCCGTCGGTGCTCTATCGGGCGAGACGCCGGGTTGATTGCTCCAGCCGCCGGAACCGGCGGCGTGTGATGTCCAGCCTGCGCTGTCGGCACCGGCGGGGGGCGACATCCGGCCTCCCACAACACGACCGGTAGGGGGCGACATCCGGCCTGCACCTCCAGCACCGGAGACCGATCGACGAATCATGGTCTGGTCGGCGGCGACCTCAGTCTGCTGCAAAATGCTTTCGGCTTGGTGCTGCCCGGTCACTGTCAGTGCATGCAAAGCGGCGTTGGCCAGATCGCCGGCACGGCGATAACGGTCGTTTGGGTTCTTGGCCATGCCCCTGGCGACTACCTCGTCCAAAGCCGGCGGCACCTGTCCGGGCCTGAGTTGACTGGGCCGCGGCACCGGCTCCATCAAATGTGCGGCGACCAACCGCTCGACACTTTCGCCGCGGAACGGCGGCGCCCCGATAAGACATTCCCCGAAAACGCAAGCCAGGGAATAGATGTCGGACAGATATGTGACCTCGCTGTCGCTGAACCGCTCCGGGGCCATGTATCTGTACGTTCCGACCGCCATCCCGACCTGGGTGACCCCGGCATCCTCGCCGGAGCGGGCGATTCCGAAATCCACCAAGTAGGCGAAGTCGTCGCCGGTGATCAAGATGTTTTCCGGCTTCACATCACGGTGGGTGACACCCTGGGCATGCGCGGCATCCAATGCCGCCGCTACCTGACGAATGATCGCTACAGCTCGGGGTGGACTCAGGGCTCCGGCCCGCTTCAGTACGGCGGCCAAGCTCTCGCCATCGATGAGCCGCATGTCCAAATAGAGCTGGCCGTTGATCTCGCCGTAGTCATGGATGGGCACCACGTGCGGCTCGGTCAGGCGTCCGGCGGCACCTGCCTCGCGTTGCATCCGGGCGCGATACATCGGGTCTTCGGAGAACTCCGGCGATATCAGTTTGAGCGCCACGACCCGACCCTTGCGAGTGTCTTCTGCCTCCCAAACCTCACCCATGCCGCCGCGACCCAACAGTCGGGCCAGCCGATAGGGCCCAAACCACGACCCCACTCGTGAACTCTGCGGACCATTACTCACTGTCGACGCTCCATCACGAGATACCGTTCACCGCTGCCGATAGCTTCGCCTGAAAAGAGCTCGGCATCGGGATGTAGCCGAATTGATCCAGACCAATCTGGCCAGCGCCAATTGTCGCCTGCATGAACGCCTTTACCGCCGCGCCGGTCGCAGAATCCGGATATTTCGAACAGACAATCTCATACGTCGCCAGCACAATGGGATAAGCGCCGGACTGGGAAGGCTTGTAAAACGACGATGTGTCCACGACCAAATCGTTGCCCTGCCCCGCGAACTTCGCACCGGCGATCGTCTTGCCGACCGACTCGGGCGTGATCGTCACCGGATCCGGGCCAGCCGAGGTCACGATCTGCGCCATGCCCAGTTGGTGGCCGACGGCAAAGGACCACTCGTTGTAGGTGATCGATCCGTTGGTGGACCGCAGCGCGGACGACGTGCCTTCGTTGCCGGCCGCGCCCTGGCCGACTCCGCCGTCGAAAGTGTCGCCGGTACCTTTGCCCCAAATGCCGTCCGAGGCGGCCTGCAGATATTTCTGAAAGTTGTAGGTAGTACCTGATTTATCGCTACGGAACACTACGTTGATCGGCGTTGCGGGTAGATTCGTGCCTGCGTTGAGTGCTTTGATCGCCGGATCGTTCCACGCGGTGATAGCGCCGTTGAAGATCTTCGCGGTGGTCGGACCGTCGAGATTCAACGCCGAGATGCCATCGACGTTGAAGGTCACCGCGATCGGCCCGAACACCGCAGGAAGATCCCAGGCGGGGGCACCGCACCGCTGTTGCGCCTTATCAGGTTCGCCCTTCGCCGGATCCAGCGGCTTGTCCGATCCACCCAGGTCCGTCACGTTGCTCAGAAACTGATCGACGCCGGCACCCGAGCCGTTGGCCCGGTAATCCAGGGTGAAGCCGGGGCAGGCACGGATGTAGGCGTAGACGAATTGCTCGATTGCGTTGGTTTGGGCAGTCGAGCCGCTGGCCAGGAGCTTCTTTTTGCCACCACCGTCGACTGGCACGGGCGGCGGCCCGGTCCCCGATGATGAAGTGGTTCCGCTACCGCCACCGCACGCCGACAACATCGAGGCACCTATCACCAACGTGCTCAACGCCGCGATACATCGGCTGACGTTCACAAAGCTCCCCTAGATTCCGTCGTGTCGTTCGCTGGGCACCCGCGATGAACCGGCAACTGGCCGCCGAGCCTACCGTTAACAGCAAACGCCCCGCGGCTTAATAAAAGATGAATGACACATGTGTGCCAGCTCTGCATTGCTGTCGCTCAGACTCCGACAGTTGCCAAAAATTCCAGCAGAACAGCGTTCACGTCGGCCGATCGTTCGAGCTGAGGGCAATGACCTGCCGCCTGGATGACGGTCGATCGCCCGTCCGGGAGCTGATCGGCGATCTCCTTTGCCCAGCCGGGTGGCAGCAGCTTGTCGCAGGCGCCTTCGACCACCAGCGCCGGGACCGCGACGCGTTCGTAGGCTCGTTTGCTCGACGGTGCTGGCGGCGGTGACGCTCCCGGACGCCGGAAGCGAGCGGCGGCGAGCGTCTCCCACGCGCCGGGAGCGACGCTGGATTCGTACCGGCGCCGGACGTAGGCCTCGTCGGCCGGGTACCTCGGGTCGTGAAAGAGCGCCTCGACGATCCGCCGCATCGCCGGCAGTGTGGCGTCGTAGTCGTACAGCGCGTCCATGTGCTGGTTGCGCTGGATCTGCCCGCCGCCACAGATGGCCACCAGGCTGCGCATCGGCAACACCGGCGACTCGGAGGTGGCGTCGACCAGCAGGTTGATTGCACCCATCGAGTTGCCGACGAAATGCGCCGAGTCAACGCCGAGTTCGTCGCAGAACCGGGCAATGTGCCGGATCCGCATGCCGCGGCCGTCGTTGAAGTCGAGGACCTTCGCCGATTGGCCGAATCCCAGCATGTCCAGTGCCAGCACCCGGTGCTGTTCCGCCAACGCAGGTATCGTTGCCTCCCAGCCGATCTCGGCGCTGACCCCGAATTCGCCGCCGTGCAGCAGGATCACCGGGTCGCCGTCGCCGGCCTCCAAGTAGTGGGTGCCCAGACCGTCGACCGCGATGGTTCTGCTGTGGATCCGCATCGCGCGCCCTACTTGATCGCGACGGGGTTCACCGGGGAACCCACCGCGCCAACGAATCTCAGCGGCGGCGCGATCAGTTGGAATTCGTATACCCCGTCGGCCGCGCAATCAGCAGCCAATGCGTTGAGATCCCAATACTCGCCGAGCATCAGCCCCATGTCCCGCAGACACAGCATGTGCATCGGCAGGAGTGTCCCTTTCACACCGGATATCGGGTCTTCGACCATCAGGTTGTCGGCGGCGACCGCGGCAACGTCGTGATCGTGCAGCCAGGACGCGCATTGCCAGTCCAGTCCCGATCCGGGCTCGCTGCCGTTGCCCGTCTCTAAAAACCTTGCCCACCAACCGGTTCGAACCAGCACGATGTCGCCGAGGCCGATCGTCACGCCTTGCGCACGCGCCACGTCGTCCAGCTCGGCCGGGGTGATCGGGTTGCCGAGCTTGAGAAATGTCTCCACACCACGGTGGCGAACCACGTCGAGCAGCACACCGCGCGAGGTGATGCCCTTGCCGTCGACTTTGTCGATGCCGCAGTGCTTCGCGCCGAAGCTGGTCACCGAATCGGCCGGAAAGCCGTTGTAGAGCTTCTCCTCGTAGTAGACGTGCGCGAGCGCATCCCACTGGGTGGCGCACTGCAGCGGCATGATGATCATGTCGTCGTTGAAGCGGAAAAGGTCGTCCTGGAAGTACTTGCCCATCTCCTGTGCGCCCGGGTTGGCTGCCCAGTCCGGCCCGAAATGCGGTAGCGAGTGCGCGTCACCCCCATCCACCGTCATCACGTGGATCGGGTTGTGCCGGAACTTGAATGAGCCCTGGGGGCCAGAAGCTCCGAAGTCGACGCCGAGCGGGAAAACCTTGCCGTGCTTCACGAGGCCGGCCGCCTCGACGACCTTGTCGGCGGTGATGAAGTTCAGCGTTCCGAGTTCGTCGGAATCTCCCCACCTACCCCAGTTGGATACCTCGCCGGCGACCCGGCGGAAATCGGTCAGGCTGGCCACGATGCTTGCCCTTCCTCGAGTTCGCGTGCCACCGAGGCACCGATATTGCCGCCATCGACCCACAAAACTTGACCCGAAATGTAGCTGGCTGCCTGACTATTCAGGAACACCAGCGCTGCCGCCTGCTCCTCTGGACTGGACACCCGGCCCAACGGCTTAGGGATGTCGTCGAGATAGTCCTGGCCGTACGCGCCGCGCAGTTGTTCCAGAATCGGGGTCTCGGTGACACCGGGCCCGGTGCAATTGATCCGAATACCTCGGCCGCCGAGCGCGGTGGTCTTGCTCATGGTGTACAGAATGATCGCTTCCTTCGACAACCGGTAGCCCCCGTCGGCCAGCGCGTCGGGATTGCGATGGCACCAGTCGATGCCGTCGGACATGGTCCGGGTGTTGAGCAATCCGCCGGTGATCCGCTGATTCTCCCGATATCCCCTGGCCGCCAGCGACGAGACGCTCACGACCGACGATCCGTCAGGCATTCCCGCCAGCAGCGACTCGGTGGCGTGCCGTAAGCCGAGAAAGTTGATCGTGACGACCAGCAGCGGATCGCCGATCCCCGAGGAGACACCAGCGACGTTGAACAACGCGTCGACGTGATCGCCGACCGATGCGACGCCGCGATCGATCGACTCCGGATCGGTCAGGTCGACGGTGTAGAACTCAGCGATCTCGCCGCTCGGCGGTTGCTTGTCCAACCCAACGACGTGGGCGCCCAGCTCGGTGAGCTGCCGAACGAGGTGCGCGCCAATGCCTGAGGCGCAGCCGGTGACCACTGCGCGTTGTCCGTCGTAGCGCCACAGCTCGTCGATGTGTCCCAACGACTACGGCTTCGACTCGTCTTTGAGCC
>CBAAAS010000214.1:1219-5751 GCA_964658855.1 uncultured Mycobacterium sp. | reverse complement strand
TGGGCATGTCCTTGTTCAGCATTTTGGCCCGGGATTTGCCGAAGCCGAATCCCATCCGGGCGCCGCCCTGCATGCGGGAGAACATCATGAACAGCCCGACCAGCAACAGCAGCGGTAGCACGTACACCACGATCGAGCCGATGATGCTGCCCTGGTTGACGACCGTGCTGATCTGCGTGTCCTTGCCGTTCAGCTGGTCGAACAGCGGGACCGCGTAGCCGGTCGGGAAGTGGGTGATGATTTTGTCCGAGCCCTCGGTGCCGGTCGCCGCGCTCTTCAGGGTCAGCCGGACCTGCTGCTCTCGGTCGTCGATCTGGGCGCTCTTGACGTTGCCACCCTTGATCTGCGCCATCGCCACCGACGTGTCGACCGGCTTGAAGCCGCGGGTGTCGTCACTGAAATAGAAGAAAGACCAGCCAAGCAGCAGCACGACTGCGATGGCCGTGAGCGTGCGGATCACGTTTTTTCGGTTCATCAATCATCGGCCGTCATCGGCCAGGTCCTTCCCGATACACGCAGCTGGAATAGTCCAGGCTACCGCCACTGGTGATCGCCAGTCCGACCGCAGGTCGGAGCAGCGGGTCACCACCATCAGCCCACTCGAGATCGCCGGCCCGGCCAGAGCCGGACGCAGGCGCTCGAGCAATGAATCAGCTCGGTATGGACAACGATGAGAAGTTCCCGACCGACACCTGACGAGCGGGGCGGGCGTGTGCTTTGGTGAACCTGTGTCTGACAGCCAGCCCATAACCGAACGGACCATCGAAACCAACGGCGTGCAGTTGCACACCCTCGAGGCAGGTGAGCCCGGCGCACCGCTGGTGGTGCTGGCTCACGGCTTCCCCGAGCTTGCCTATTCCTGGCGTCACCAGATACCGGCGCTGGCCGCCGCCGGGTATCACGTGTTGGCTCCCGATCAGCGCGGTTACGGACGAACCACCAGCCCCGCTGAGATCGCCGATTACAACGTCGCGGCGCTGTCCGGCGACCTGATCGGGTTGCTGGATGACGCCGGCGTCGAAAAGGCGGTGTTCGTCGGCCACGACTGGGGCGCCCCAGTGGTCTGGGGCTCGGCGCAACTGCATCCCGACCGGGTCGAGGCCGTCGTCGGCATGAGCGTTCCGCCGGTGCCGCGATCGCAGGTGGCGCCGACGACGGCGTTCCGCTCGATCTTCGGTGACAACTTCTTCTACATGCTTTACTTCCAGGAACCCGGGGCGGCCGACGCCGAGCTGGGCGCCGACCCGCGCCGGACCATCACGCGGATGCTGGGCGGTCTGACCCGGTCCGAGGACCCGGCGGCCGCGCTGCGCATGATCGCACCGGGCCCCGCCGGCTTCATCGAGCGCCTGCCGGAGACCGATGGCCTGCCGGCCTGGATCACGACGCAAGAGGTCAATCACTACGTCGAGGAGTTCACCCGCACCGGCTTCACCGGCGGGCTCAACTGGTACCGCAATCTGGACCGCAACTGGGAGCTGATGGCCGACCCGCCGGCGGCCACCATCGACGTGCCCGCCATGTTCATCGGTGGCACCGCCGACCCGGTGCTGAGCTTCATGCGTCCCGACCGGGCGCCCGAATTGGTGACCGGCCGCTACCGCGAGGTGCTGATCGACGGCGCCGGGCACTGGCTTCAACAGGAGAAGCCGGGCCAGGTCAACGAACTGCTGCTCGACTTCTTGTCGAGCTTGAAGACCGGCGCAGAACGGTCATGAACCATCCGCTGAAGTTCGGAGTGTTCGTCACCCCCTTTCATCCGACCGGCCAATCCCCCACGGTGGCACTCGAATACGACATGGACCGCGTCGTTGCGCTGGACCGCCTCGGATTCGACGAAGCCTGGTTCGGCGAACACCACTCCGGCGGTTACGAGCTGATCGCCTGCCCGGAGGTGTTCATCGCCGCCGCCGCCGAGCGGACCAAACACATCCGGCTGGGCACCGGCGTGGTGTCGCTGCCCTACCACCACCCGCTGATGGTGGCGGACCGTTGGGTGCTGCTGGACCATTTGACTCGCGGGCGGGTGATGTTCGGTACCGGGCCGGGCGCGCTGCCGTCGGATGCCTACATGATGGGGATCGATCCCATCGAGCAGCGCCGGATGATGCAGGAATCGCTGGAGGCGATCCTGGCCCTGTTCCGCGCCGGACCCAGTGAGCGGATCAGTCGCGATACCGACTGGTTCACCTTGCGCGACGCGCAATTGCACATCCGCCCTTACACCTGGCCCTACCCGGAAATCTCAACGGCGGCAATGATTTCGCCATCCGGACCGCGACTCGCCGGAGCAATGGGCACGTCGCTGCTTTCGCTGTCGATGTCGGTTCCCGGCGGCTACGCGGCGCTGGACAACACCTGGCAGGTGGTCGAGGAGCAGGCTGCCAAAGCCGGCCGGGACGAGCCGGACCGCACCGACTGGCGAGTCCTGTCGATCATGCACATCGCCGACACCCGCGAAAAGGCCATCGACGACTGCACCTACGGCCTGCAGGATTTCGCCAACTACTTCGGCGCCGCCGGGTTCGTCCCGTTGGCCAACGCCGTCGAGGGAGCGCAGACGCCGCATGAGTTCGTCGAAGACTATGCGGCCAAAGGTAACTGCTGTATCGGCAGCCCCGATGACGCGATCGCCCACATCGAAGACCTGCTGGAGCGGTCCGGCGGATTCGGCACTCTGCTGATGCTCGGACACGACTGGGCTTCGCCCGAGGCGACCTATCACTGTTACGAGTTGATGGCCCGCAAAGTCATTCCGCACTTCAAAGGCCAGCTCGAAGCGGCCCGGTCTTCGCACGAATGGGCAAAGGACAAACGCGACGAGTTGATCGGTCGCGCAGGCCAAGCCGTCGTCCAGGCGATCACTCAGCATGTCGGCGAACACCAGCCGAAAAGCAGCTGATGCGCGCCTCGGTGCTGCGCGACGGCCGGATGGTCTATCGCGATGACCTTCCCGACCCCGTACCGGGGCCCGGTCAGGTGCTGGTGGCGGTGCGGTCCTGCGGAATCTGCGGCTCGGACCTGCATTTCGCCTCGCACGGCGCCGAGGTGCTGTCGCTGAGCAGTGAGATGTCAAGCGGGGCCGGCGGTATGGACGTTGACTTGAGCCGCGATGTCTTCATGGGCCACGAGTTCAGCGCGGAGATACTCGAACCAGGCCCGGGTACCGATACTCATCCGGCAGGCACTCTTGTCACGTCGATCCCGGTGCTGCTCTCGGGCGCAGGACTCGAAGCGATCGTCTACAGCAATACGGCGGTGGGCGGTTACGCCGAGCGAATGCTGCTTTCGGCGCCGCTGCTGCTGCCGATCCCGAATGGCCTTGACCCGCAGTACGCATCGCTCGCCGAGCCGATGGCGGTCGGGCTGCACGCCGTGAACAAGTCCGGGATTCAGCCCGGCGAGTCCGCACTGGTGCTCGGGTGCGGTCCGATCGGCATCGCGATCGTCGCCGCATTGCGCATCCGCGGAGTCGAGACCGTTGTGGCAGCTGACTTTTCACCGAAGCGGCGCGAGCTCGCCGCCACGATGGGTGCACACGAGACCATCGACCCCGCGCAAGGTTCGCCATTCGACACCGCAAAACCGGCGGTGGTGTTCGACGCGGTCGGTATTCCCGGAATCATCGACGACGTGTTGCGCCGCGCCCGGCACGGCACCCGGTTGGTCGTGGCAGGAGTCTGCATGCAGGCCGATACCGTGCACCCGTTCTTCGCGATCGCCAAAGAAATCCACGTTCAATTCGTTCTCGCCTACGACGCACAGGAATTCGCCGATTCACTGCGCGCGATCGCCGAGGGCGACATCGATGTCAGCCCGATGATCACCGGCGCCGTCGGCCTCGAGGACGTCGGGAGCGCCTTCGATGATCTCGCTGACCCCGAACGGCACTGCAAGATACTCGTCACGCCTTAACCGCCGACGAATGGACGTGGCACTACGGTCGGCTTGAAACCGTAACGCGGAGCGGCGAACTGCATGCCTCGACCGCTGCCGCCAGCCATCACCGGCGGGACGCCCATGCTGTTGGCGACGGGCTGTGCCGTGAGCGGTTGCGACGAGACCGGGGTGCCGAGGTTGCCGATCGAGGTGACGGCGGGACTCACCGACGGGGCCACACCACCCCAGCTCGGCGGAACCGACAGCCCGCCGACCAAATCCGCCTTGCCCAGGCCGCCGAGAGCCGCGCCACCGGAAATGCCCGACGGCAGGCTCGGCGGAAGGGCCGCCGGGATCGCCTCGACGGCCGACGCTTTCATAGCCCCTCCGAACGATTTAGACGCCGCTTCTGCCAGCCCTTCGATGTCCTTGGTAGCGGTGGTGGACAGTCGGAAGGGGGAGATCAACTTGATGAATGTGTCGAAGGGTGTACTGCCATCCAACGTCTGCGAACCGGTCAAACCCTCGAGAATGTCGCCAAATGCGCCACCCACGACAATGCCGTCTCCGTTGGAGTTGAAGACGTTCCCGGTCAGCCCCAGCGCGGCCAGGAAGCTGTCGACGTCTGTCAACCACGGCGGGTTTCCCAACAC
>CBAAAS010000214.1:0-1209 GCA_964658855.1 uncultured Mycobacterium sp. | reverse complement strand
TTGTAGAGCCAGAGTACCGGCGCGGCCGCGGCGGCCAAAGCGTTAGCCACGTTCTGTCCGGCGCTGGAACCGACCGCCTGGGAGACAGCGGCCGCCTGGGCACCCAGGCCCGCCGGGTTGGCCGACTCGGCGGCCGTGGCAAACGGCGCCAGCGTCGACGCCGACGCCGACGCTCCGGCGTAGCTGGACATCGCGGCCGCGTCCTGAGCCCACATCTCGGCATAGATCGCCTCAGTGGCCAGGATCGCGGCAGTGTTCTGCCCCAGCAGGTTGGTCGCGATCAATTGCATCAGTAGTGTGCGGTTGGCGGCGATCTCCGGCGGCGGCACGGTCGCGATGAATGCCGCCTCGTAGGCGCTGACCGCGGCCGAGGCCTGGGCCGCGACTTGTTCGGCCCGCGTAGCGCTGTCGAGCAGCCACTCCACTTGCGCCTGTGACGACGTGGCCATCGAGGCCGCGGCCGGCCCCAACCACGATCCGTCGGTCAGCGCGAGAATCACCGATTCGTACGCGGCGGCCGTCGAGTGCAGCTCACCGGCGAGCCCCGCCCACGCGGAAGCGGCGGTCACCATCGGACCCGAACCGGGCCCGGAATACATCAGTCCGGAGTTGACCTCCGGTGGCAACACGGAGAAATCCAGCATGACGGTCGGTGACCTATCCGACCGCTGCGGCGTTGGCGGCCTCGGTGGCCGCGTACGAACCGGAGCTGGCGCTCAGCATGGTCGCCATGAACTCCTGAACGGCCGCGGCGTGCGCACTGACCGTTTGATAGAGCTGCGCATGCGAAGCGAATTGTGCAGCGGTCAGCGCTGACACCAGATCACCCGCGGCGGGCGTCACCCCGACTGTCGGTGCGGCGGCGGCCGCATTTCCGGCCTTGAGTGCCTCGTTGATGGTGTGAAGTTTTCCTGCCGCAGCGGCAAGGACTTCGGGCTGTGCAATGACGTTTGACATGGCTCCTCCGAAAAGTGTTTATGCTCAACAGCTTCAGCCGGCATCGTCGCGACCGAGGCGGATCATCCGACACGTTAAGCCAGCCATGTCGTGCAAACACAGCCTCCGCAAACCCTGTTCACCATCGAGTCGATGACTGTTCATTTAGCTGAGGGACTGAACTGAGAATTAAGAAATAGGCATGAAAGATGTTGGAGTTCAATATGATTAGAAGTCGGCATGAACTTCTCGATGGTTGCCACCATACTCGTT
>CBAAAS010000213.1:3740-5754 GCA_964658855.1 uncultured Mycobacterium sp. | reverse complement strand
GTCTTGGTGCGCGAAGCGCCCGTCGATCATGTAGGTGACCGTTTCGAACCCGCGGTGTGGGTGCCAGTCAGTTCCCCGAGGCTCGCCGGGCTGGTATTCCACCTCGCCCATCTGGTCCATGTGGACAAAGGGGTCCAGCGCGGCGCTGCTGACCCCGGCAAACGCCCGGACCACCGGGAATCCTTCGCCCTCGTGGCCGCGCGGCCCAGTGGTGACCGATCGGACCGGACGTTCGGTTTCGGCGGGACCTGCGGCGGACACCCGCGGCAGGGTCAGTGTGTCAGCGGTGATGGCGGGCATCTCGGGCCTCCTAGTTTCGGATACCCGGTATAACCGGACTACGGTCCGATTATTCCATCACGGCAGCTGAGGGGGCTCCCGTCTAGGATTTGGCGGACTCCGCCGCCTCCTTTTCGGAGGACGAGCCCTCGTGGGTCAACCCGCCGCCGGCATTCTCCAGATGCGCTCGGACGAACCACTGGAACTTCTCCAACTCAGCGGCGTGGTCGATCAGGATGTCCTGGGTGACCGGGTCGAGTTTGTCGGTTTCACCGATGGCTTTGCGGGTGTCTTCGATGACGCCGTTGTAGACCAGGTCGAGCGCGGCCAGGTGCGCGGGCACGGTGTCACGGCCCACCGAGTAGTCGTCCCAGGTGCGGTCTTTGAGAATGGCGCCCGGCGTCCCCTGTGGCGACGCACCCAGCGTGGCGATCCGTTCGGCTACCTCGTCGGCGTACCCGCGAACCAATTCCACTTGTGGGTCGATCATCTCGTGCACACCAATGAAGCTGGGGCCGACCACATTCCAGTGGACGTGCTTGAGCGTCAGATGCAGGTCGTTGTAGGTGCTCAGCTGCTTCTGCAGCAGATCAGCAACTTTGGCCCCCTGCTGTTCGGTCAGGCCGGGAACGGTGAATTGAGTCATGGGCGGCGTGTACCCGATGACCGCTGGGAGTAATCCCGGCACGTCACAGGGCGCGGATGTCTTGCACCGCCATCCGCGCCCCACGACGCGGCTCGTAGGCCAGCCCGCTGGCGTAAAGCAACTGGACTACCCGGTGGCGGTGTGGGCGCATCGGTTCCAGCAACTCGACCATCTCGGCGTCGTCGATCGGACGGCCCAGCAGCGTCCAGCCGATCATCTTGGAGACGTGATAGTCGCCGACCGACAGCGCATCGGGATCGCCGAACGCCCGCTGCGCCGTCTCAGCCGCGGTCCAGATGCCGACGCCGGGCAGCGACATCAGCGCCTCGCGGGCCTTGTCGGACGGCCACGAGGTGAGGCGCTCCAGCGACTCGGCCCGCTGCGCGCACGCGACGACGGTGCGGGCCCGGCCCGGATCGACGTTGGCGCGGTGGAATTCCCACGACGGGATCCGCCGCCACACTTCGGCTGACGGCGTGACCCGCATCCGCTGCGGCGCGGGTCCGGGTGCCGGCGTTCCGTATCTGGTCACCAGCAGCCGCCAGGCCCGGAACGCATCCTTGCCCTGCACCCGCTGCTCGATGATGGCGGGGATCAGCGCCTCCAGCACCCGATCGGTGCGGCCCAGCCGCAGATGCGGCACCCGCCGATGTGCCTCGGCGACGATCGGATCGACCGGCGCGAAACCCGAGGAATCGTCGTGCGCGCCCAGCATCGCCGGTAGCGCGTCGAGAAACTCGTCGGCGCCGCTCCCCCATGCTGTGCAGTCGACCGCGTCGGCGGCCGCGCGGCTGATCCGCGCGGTGACAGATCCGCTGCCCAACAAGCTGGTTCGCCAGATCGCGCCGTCTTCGCCGACCTGAAAACACGGGTCACCGGGACCCCTGCGCAGCGGAAACAGGGTATTCCTGGGGCTGACCGCACTGGGAAATGTCAGCGTGCGAACGCTACTCACCATGTGCTCCCGCCGGGTACCGCAACTGCTCGATCCCGACGATCATAAGTCCGGCTCGGCCTGGGTATGGATGTCCGCGGCCGCATTGACCGCCAACCGTCTTCGGGTCAGGATGGCGAGGTGACCGCGCCAGC
>CBAAAS010000213.1:0-3640 GCA_964658855.1 uncultured Mycobacterium sp. | reverse complement strand
GCGCAGATGACAACGCCGTTCGACGATCCGTCAGCTGAGCTGGCTTGGATGTTCCTGCAGTGCCTCTCCGAGGGCGGCGACGTCGACGAATGTTTCGAGCTGCTCAGTGATGACTTCACTTACTGGAGCATCCTGACCCGCGACTCGGTCGACAAAGCGGCGTTGCGAGAGGAGTTCGAGCGACGCAAACGCCGCGTCGAATTGAACCTGGACTTCATCCAGTGCTTCAACGACGGCGAAAGCGTCGTGATCGAAGCGGAAACCGACGGCGAGACCGTCGACGGCGTGCGCTACAGCAGCCCGGCCGTCTTCATCTTCGAAACCCGCGACGGGCTGATCACCTCGCTGCGTGAATACAGCGACACCCAGCTGACCGCGCACGTGTTCGGCCCGGCGAGCGCCTAGGCTTCGCCGACGGTGACCTCCGCCTTGTCCGGATAGAACGCGACGTGGCCGGCGATCGCGGCCACCGCCGGGTGGGGCTGTTCGTAGAACCAGATCACGTCGTCGACGGTGTCACCGGCCGCGGTCCTCACGCTGTAGTAGGCGGCGTCACCCTTAAAGGGGCAATAGGTGCTGGTGTCGGTGCGCGTGAGCCCATCGTGTACCACGTCGTCGAACGGAATGTATTGCACCGCAGGATAAGTGGATTCCTGCAGCTGTAATGCGCGGTTGGTGTCGGCGACAATGTCGCCGTTAACGCGAACCACCACGTGCTTGCCGGTCGGCTCGATGGTGATCGGATGCTTGGCGGTGGGTTCCAGAACGGGTCGACTGGCCATGGTGACGCCTCCTCAGGTGCGAATAGCTGATTCAACACTGCCAGGCACACAAGATTCCCGATGTGAGTTGTTCCGGGTCAGCCCGCCGGGGCGAGCATGTCCTTCCACCCGTTGTCTCCGGTGTGGCGGGAATCCTCGAGGGAGTACCTGGCCCCGTCGGGCCCGACCACTTCTCCGCTGGACGGCAGATAGATCGCACTCGGACTGGCCGGTGTGTAGACACAGGGGTTGGGCTGTTGGCCGTTGCACTGCACGGATCCCGAACCGGGCCGCTGAAGTGGATCGTCGACCGGTGGCGCGGGCGGCGGCAGCCGATCGGCTGCCAGTGGGTTCATCCCGTTGTTGACCGACGGCGCGGGTATCACCCTCCCGGGGTCGACGGGTTGGTCGCATCGGGCACCGGGCGCCGGGCAGTTACGGATCTGGTTGGGGTCGCCGTACCAGGGGTTGGTTCCCAGTGGCACGTACGGCTTGTTGTCGCGGCATTCCTTCGGCGTCGCCCTGCGCTTGCCGGGAACGTCGACGCATGGATAGTTGCGGGCGCCGCGCACGTCGTTGGCCTGGGTGTCTTGCGGGATCTTGCAGTAGGTGCCGGCCGGCAGCGGGGCCGGGCTGGTGTCCGCGGGAGAGCGCCACTGCGATGCCGGCAGGAAGCCGGTCAGGCAAGGCGGCGGATTGTTCAGCGACAGGTCGAGATTCATCAGCACCGACCCCGGCGCCGACGCGATCAAGGTCTGGGCCACCGAACCGACCTCCGGCAGGAAAACCAGCAACTGCTCGGCGCCCTTGTTGTAGCGCTTGAGCATGTCGGCGACGACTTCGAGGTTGGCGATCGTTTGCGGCAGCGATTCACGGACGTCACCGAACACGCTGTTGACCTGATCGGCGGTCGGTGCGGCTTTGCCCAGGATGCTCTGCACCTGCTGGTCACTGTTGGCGATCTGGGCGGTGAGTCCCTTGAGGTTGCGCGACCACTGCGCGATCGAGTCGCCCGAGTCGACCTGGCTGTCGATGATGGGTGCCGCGTTCGCGATGATGTCGTCGACGTCGGACAGGTTGGCTTCGAAGTCACCGACGATGGATTGTGTCGAGTCGACGAGTCGCTGTAGCGCCGGCCCCAAACCGCCTACCGCAAGCGATGTTTCGTCGAGCAGCGAGGCGATCTTGTGTTTGGGGAGTACCGACAGACTGCGGTGGGCGGAGTCCAGTGCGGGACCTATCTCGCTGGGCACTGTGCCTTTGGTGATGGTCTGGCCGGGCGAGAAGAACTTTCCCGGGTCGCCGGTCGACACCAGGTCTACGTACTGCTCACCGATCGCCGACACCGAGTGCACGTTGGCGGACGCGTCAATCGGGATCTTGTAGCGGCTGTCGATGCTCAGTGTTGCTCTGACACCATGCGCCGTCGGCTCGACCTTGGTGACCCGGCCGATCTGGATTCCCCGATACGTCACGTTCGACGTCCGATACAGACCGCCGGACGCCGGCAGTTCTGCGACCAACCGATACTGACCGACGCCGAGTTGGCTCGGGATGCGCAGGTAAAACCAGCCCAGCGCGATTATCGCGGCTAATGTCAAGGCGGCGAACACAATCAGCTGATTGCGAATGAAGCGGGTCAGCATCGCGTCACTCGCCCCGCTCCACCGGCGCGTCGGCCGGGTTCGGCGAATAACGTACGTCGGGAACCATCGTGTTGAGGTCGCGGCCCCAGGCCTGCTCGAGGGCGCGCAACGCTCCGGAGAATCCGGTCCCGGTGAGGATTGCATTGTCGATGGTGCTCAGCGTGAGGTCTAGTGCGCCGGAGACGTTGATGTAGTCGCCGCGCACGATCTTCGGCACACTGTCGACGCTGAACGGCGGCGACAGCAGCAGTGTCAGCGCATCGACCAGATACGGCGCCGCGCGGCCGAGTTGCTTGAGTGGCCGCTGCAGGTCCTGCAGATCCTGATGCAGGTCACCCCGCGCCGCCTTGAAGGTCTGGTCGGTGACGTTGCTGACCCGGCCGACCGCTTCCACCGTGTCGGTGAACAATTTCCGCTGCTTGTTGAAATGCTCGATCAACGGCGGAAATTCGGTGAGGGCGCGATCAAGTGTGTCCACGCGTTCGGCGGCGTACCCGAGCAGTCGGTCGGTGGAGTCGATCGCCAGGCGGATATCGTCGCGCTGCTGGTTCAGCTGGGTGGCGAAAGTGTCCAGCTTGTCGAGGAAGTCCCGGATCTGCCGGCCTCGGCCGGCGAGGATCTTGTAGACCTCATTCTGGATGACTTCGAGATTGGGGATGCCACCCCCGCGCAACACCATCGCCAAGCTGGCCAGCGTCTGTTCGGTGGAGGGATACGCCGAGGAACTGCTCAACGCGATGGTATCGCCGGCTCTCAACGATTGCGGCGACGGATTTGGTGGTGCGGCCAACTCGATGTGCTGCGAGCCCAACAGGCTGGTCTGGCCGATCTTGGCCGTGGCATTCTTCGGTAGCCGCACACCCTTGTCCAGGTCGACGGTCAGGGTGGCGACCCAGTTCTTCAGGTCGATCGACCGCACCGTGCCGACGAAGACGTCGGCTACCATTACCCGGCTGTTTCCGTTGAGCGCCATTGTGTTTGGCATCTGAACGAAGATCTTGTAGGACCCCGGACCGCTGCCCGGGCCGCCGGGCAACGGTACATTGGCGATGCCACGCCAGTTCCCGCATGACGTCAGCATGACTGCGGCGCTCACCACCGCCAGCGCCTGCCAGATCCTGCGACTGCTCCTCATCGACCCTCCCCTGGTGCGCCCACTTCCGCTGCGCCCAGCGGAGGGCCGGGCGGAGGACCCGGCGGCGGCCCCGGTGACGGCAACGGCTGCGGATACCA
>CBAAAS010000212.1:0-5779 GCA_964658855.1 uncultured Mycobacterium sp. | reverse complement strand
GGCTCCAGCTGGGCCTGACGCACCACCTGAAAGTCATCACCAACAATCAGCCCCGGGGCAGACCGAGCGTGGGGCAGCCTTTTTGGCGCTCGGGAAGGGTAAGAAACGCATGAGTGCCATCTCAATCGACGTGGTTGCGCGAGTGGAGCGGGTCGCTCGCGAAAGGCCGGATACAACCGCGCTGACATGGTCTGACGGAAACTTGTCGTACAGCCAACTGTGGTCGCAAGCGCTCGCTTTGGCCGGCCGCCTGCATGAAGAAGGCCTGCGGCCCGGTAATCCCGTTGCGCTGTGCTTGCCGCGGTCCAGTGAGCTGGTGATTTGCGCGTTGGGCATCGTGGCGGCGGGTGGCTGCTATGTGGCGCTCGACCCGGCATACCCCGCCGAGCGGCTGAAGTTCATGGTGACCGAATCGGGTGCGCAGATTGTTGTGGCAGAAGCAGATACGGCGACACGAATCGGTGCGTCCCGCACCATCGCGCCTATACAACCAGCCGCCTCCGCGCCGGTATCCCTGCGGTCGTCGTCGTCCAGCGACCCCGCCTACATCGTGTACACATCGGGTTCCACCGGCCGCCCCAAAGGCGTGCTGATCGAGCACGGCAGTCTCGGGAATCTTGTTGACTGGCACGAGAATGCATTCGAGCTCACCCAGTCCGACCGAAGCGCACTGATCTCAAGTCCGGGGTTCGACGCGGCGGCCTGGGAGATATGGCCCTGTCTGGCGGTCGGCGCTTCGCTGATCATCCCGCCCGATCGCGTCAAGACCGATCCGATTGCGCTGCGCGATTGGCTGTTGGCTGAACGCATCACGACGACATTCGTGCCGACGGCGCTGTGCGAGGAGCTGCTGGCTCTCGACTGGCCCGCGACCGCCGCGTTGCGGGTGATGCTCACCGGAGGCGATGTCCTACACCGTCGGCCGCGAGCGGGTCTGCCCTTCCGGGTGGTCAACAACTACGGCGTCTCGGAAGCCACCGTGGTGTCCACGTCGGGCACTGTCATGCCTGCCGAGGAAGCGGGCGACGGCGCGGATCTGCCGACGTTGGGGTCGGCGATAACCGGCGTCACGCTGACTGTGGTCGATCGCAACGGTCAACCGGTGCCGGCTGATACCGAAGGTGAGCTCATCATCGGTGGACCTTCGGTAGGGCGCGGTTACGTGGGCCATCCAGTTCACAACCAGGCTCGCTTCTTTCTCGACGCTGCGGGCCGCCGACAGTACCGCACAGGCGATTTGGTGCGTCTTCAGTCTGACGGTCAACTGGTGCACCTCGGGCGAATCGACGAGCAGGTCAACATTCGAGGCTTGCGGATCGAGCTCGGTGAGATCGCCGCAGTGCTCGACCAGCACCCCAAGGTGCGCGCCAGCGCCGTGGTCGCCATCGGCAACAACGGGTCACAGCGGCTCAGAGCTTTCATCGTCGGTGCGGCGGGACGTCCGCCGGCAACCGCCGAGCTACGCGAGTTTCTGTCAAAGCGCCTGCCGGCGCATATGATTCCCTCCGACTGCACAATGCTGCATGAGCTTCCTATCAACGCTAACGGCAAGGTAGACCGGAAGCTGCTGCGTGACAGTGGATCTGATTTCGCGGGTCGCGGCGATCTTGTCGCCCCGCGCGATGACCTCGAAGAAATTCTGGTCACCATCGTGGCCGAGCGACTCTGGCTGCCGGCAATCGGCATCGACGAGGACTTCTTCGCTCTCGGCGGCCACTCCATGCTGGGGGCTCAGCTGTCCGTGCGCATCGGAGAACGGTTCGGGGTCGAGGTGCCGCTGCGGTCGGTCTTCGAAAATCCCACCGTGGCCGAGATGGCCGTCGAGATTCAACGACTACTGATGGCCGACATCGAGGCCATGAGCGACGACGAACTGCTCGAAGCCGATGCACTGATGGGCTTCGAGGGAGCGCCGATTGACGAAGAGCTGGCAGGATGACCGCACGTACCGGCTCGCTCAGCCTGTTTCACCTTCTTGACCCGGACGTCCTCGCTGACCCGTATCCGTTGTATGCGCAGCTGCGTCAGGAGTCCCCCGTGCTGTGGGACCGATTCCTGCACGCGTGGGTGCTCACCCGTTACGACGACGTCGTGGAGGTACTCGGACGATTCGGGGCAGAATGCACGCCTAGTCCCGACCGGCTGGCCGAACTCGGTATGCAGCGGTTGGCGCCGGTGGCCGAGATCATGGTCAAACAAATGCTTTTCATGGATTCGCCTCAGCACCGGCGGGTGCGCGGGCTGGCGTCGCACGCCTTCACCGCCCGCCGGGTGGAGAAGCTGCGCGACCACATTCGCAACATCGCCGACGGCCTGATCGACCGGGTTATCGCGTTCGGCGAAATGGATCTGATGAGTGACTTCGCCGGCCCGCTGCCCGCGATCGTCAGTGCCGAAATGCTGGGTTTGCCCACGCAAGACCACGAGCAACTCAAAGAGTGGTCGCAAACTTTCGCGCAGATTCTCGGCAACTTCCAGAACAATCCGGACGGCATCGACGAGGTGCTCAACGCCACGTCGGACATGACCGAATACTTGCAGCGTGCGTTGACGCAGAATACCGACGCTCCCACTGTCGGACTGATCGGACTGCTGAGTCAAGCCCGGGTGCACGGGGATCGGCTTACCCAAGAAGAGGTGATCGCCAACACGATCATCACCATGGTCGGTGCGATGGAGACCACTACCAACCTGATCGGCAACGGACTGGTCACCTTGCTGAAGCACCCGTCGGCGCTCGAGCAGCTTCGCCGCGATCCAGCGATGCTGCCTACCGCCATCGAGGAGCTGCTGCGCTACGAAAGCCCGAGTCAGCAAACCACCCGGATTGCGCCCGAGGATCTCGAGCTGGGCGGCCAGCAGATCGAGCAGGGCCAGTCGGTCATCGCCGTGATGGGCGCGGCCAATCGTGACCCGGCGCGTTTCGCTGACCCGGATCGATTCGACCCGACCCGACAAGACAACCGCCACTTGGCCTTTGGGTGGGGACCGCACTTCTGCTTTGGTGCGCCGTTAGGCCGGATCGAGGCCCAGATCGCCTTCGAGACGTTGCTGACCCGGCTGCCCGAACTCGAGTTAGGGGGCGGTCCGCTGCAATGGCGCGCAAATCTCAAACTTCGCGGGCTCGAGAAACTTCCGATCAGGTGGCAGGCATGACGAGCGTAGGTACCGATGAAGCAGCCCGGCTTGGCCAGTTGCGTCGAACACTTTTGGAGCGACGCGTGCGGGCGGCCGCAATGAGTCCGACCGTCAGCGAACCGCCCGCGGTCAGCTCGATGACGGTATCTGGTCCGATGCCGCTTTCGGCATCGCAGGCCCAGATGTGGTACCAGAGCCAACTCGCACCGCACGCCCGGATGCTGAACGAAGTGGTCGAGATCCGCAAGACCGGTGCGCTCGACGTCGACGCGCTCCGACGGGCGCTGACCGAGGTGGTCGCCAGGCACGAGGCATTGCGAACAAGCTTCGACTTGATCGACGGCGTGCCACACCAAATCATCGGTGAACCAACGGAAGTGGACCTTCCCATTTCCGACTTTTCAGACCTGGACACCGCAGACGCCGTTGCGCGCGCCGTGGACATCGTCACCACCGACTCGCTGCAACCCTACGATCTTGTCAACGGACCACTGATTCGTCCGCGGCTGATCCGGATCGCCGAGAACGACCATCGGCTCTTTATCGGTCTGCACCATCTGATTTGGGACGGCCTGACCCTGAATCGGGTCGTGTTTCCCGAGCTCGTTGTGTTGTACCGCAGCTACACCACGGGCGTGCCATCGGCGCTTCGCCGGCCAGAAGCACAGTACGTCGACTACACGCAGTGGGAGCTCGATTGGCTTCGCGGGCCTGAGACGGCCAAGCGAATCGAACGGTGGCGTGATCGGCTGTCGGACATCACGTCAACTCAATTGCCGCTCGACCACCCGCGACCCTCGCGCCAGACCTTCGACGGCGGGACGATACCGCTGACGATCGATCACGCGACAGTTGAGGGGCTGCGAGTTGCGGCGCGCGCGGCGGGGGGCACCTTGTTCCACGCATTGGCGGCCGCTTACGCGTGGTGGCTGCACCTTTACAGCGAGTCCGCCGAGGTCGTCTTCGGCACGCCGCACGACCTCCGCCAGCGCAGCGATCTGTTCTCGGTCGCCGGCTACGCGGTCACGCCGGTGGTCGTGCGCTGTGAGGTGTCGGCGGAGGAGTCCTTCACCTCGCTCGTCAGTCGGACCGGTCGGGTGGTCACCGAGGCACTCAGCGACGCGGTGCCGTTCGAGACACTGGTCAGCAGCCTGGGCGTCGCACGTGATGCCCGTAGCAATCCGCTTTTCCAGACATCGTTGGTTCTCGAGCCGCAGCTGACTTCGCCGGCCGATGATTGGTCGCTGCACCTGATGGAGACCGATGTTCGGGACGCGCTGGGATCGTCGAAGTTCGACATCAGTATCGAGCTGGACGAGCGGCCCGAGGGAGACCTCACCGGAAGGTTTTTCTTCAGCACGGATCTGTTCGACCGGGAGACGGCGCAAGAGATGCTGTCGCATTTCTGTCTCCTACTGCAAGTGGTCGCGGCCGAGCCCGAAATGCTGATGAACGAACACGATTTGCTCGCCGCGGCCGAGCGTGAGCGTCAGCTCGGTTGGAATCCGGTTACCCAAGAGGGTATTTCGTCGCACCCGGAGTGCGTGCACGAGATCATCGGTGCGCAGGTCGAGCGCACACCGGATGCGGTAGCGGTCGAAGTCGGTGACGCCACCCTGACGTATCGGCAGCTGGACGAGCGGGCGGCGGCCATCGCGTCGCGATTGGTAGACGCGGGTGCCGGCAGCGGCACGGTTGTCGCGGTGCTGCTGGACCGCACCCCTGACCTGATAGCGGCACTGCTCGGAATCCTCAAGTCGGGCGCAGCGTTCCTGCCGCTCGACCCTCGTCAGCCCGCGGCTCGCAACAGCTTCAGTGTCAACGACGCCGGCGCGAGCATGATCGTGACCGACCGTCCCCTGCCTGCCGATTGGGAAGCGGACGCGGCCACCGTCATCGACATTCGCGAATCCTTTTCGGCGAGAACGTGTCACGTCGCCGTCTCACCCAACGACCTGGCCTACCTGATCTACACCTCGGGCTCCACCGGCCGTCCCAAGGGCGTGCTCGTCGAGCACGGCAGTGTTGCGAACTTGATGGGCACCATGTTCCGGGAGATGGGCGTCACGGCCGCCGACACCGTGTTGTCGGTGGCATCCATTTCCTTCGATGTCTCGCTCGGGGACATCTTCTGCGCACTGGCGTGCGGCGCACGGCTTGTCCTGGCCAGCTCCGCGCAGGCGACGGAACCCGTTGCCCTGAGCCGGTTGATCGCCGACAGTGGAGCCAGCTACATGATGGCAACGCCAACCACCTGGTCGGCTTTGGTTGCCTCGGGCTGGAGCGGCAACAGTCATCTCGCAGCGGCCTCGATCGGTGAGACGCTGCCCGATGGTCTGGCCAAAGCGCTGTTGCAACGATGCGGTCAGGTCTGGAACACCTATGGCCCCACCGAGGCAACCATCATCGACACCGTCGTCAGGCTGGCCGATGGAGACACTGTCACGGTCGGGAAGCCGTTCTCAAACGTGCGGATGTACGTCATCGACCCCGGTGGGCGACTGCAACCGGTCGGAGTTCCCGGGGAGATCGCCATCGGCGGCGTCGCAGTAGCTCGCGGGTACCACAATCGACCGGAAGAACAGGCGCGTGGGTTCGTCGACGATCCCTACCACGCGGGCGGTCGGATGTACCGCACCGG
>CBAAAS010000211.1:0-5784 GCA_964658855.1 uncultured Mycobacterium sp. | reverse complement strand
AGCGCCAGCCACGCCCGCGGTGGTGCCGGTGGGCTGGAGTCCCGGGAGAGCATGAAACGCACCAGCCACACCGCGAAAACGCCGATGGCATAACCGGTTGCGCCGGCGAGGCCGCTCACCAAACTCTGAAACAACGGACCCCGCGGCAACAGCGACGGCGTCATCGAGAACCAGACGAACACCAGCCCGGTCGCGGTGCCGGTGAAGGTGTAGTGCCGAGCCCACCACGCTTCCCGGCGCTGCGGCTCGACGGCCTGCGCGGGTTCGGCAGTGGCAGCTTCGCTCACCACAACTCCTCAGCGATGGGTGAAGTTCGGCGGTCGCTTCTCGATGAAGGCGGCCATGCCCTCGGACTGGTCGTCGGTAGCGAAAGCCGAATGGAACAGCCGGCGTTCGTAGAGCAGTCCTTCGGCCAACGTGGACTCGAAGGCGCGGTTGACCGATTCCTTGGCCATCCGGGACGCCGAGCGTGACATCTGCGAGATCGTGGTGGCGACGGCCTTGGCCTCGGTGAGCAGATCGGCGGCGGGCACCACCCGCGACACCAGGCCGCTGCGCTCGGCTTCGTCGGCATTCATGTTGCGTCCGGTCAGGATCAGGTCCATCGCCTTCGCCTTGCCGACGGCCCTGGTCAGCCGCTGCGAACCGCCCATGCCGGGCAGCACGCCCAGCTTGATCTCCGGCTGACCGAACTTCGCGGTGTCGGCGGCGATCAGCACGTCGCACATCATCGCGAGTTCGCAGCCGCCACCGAGCGCGTATCCGGCCACCGCGGCGATCGTCGGCGTGCGGACGGCGGCGAGCTTGGCCCAGGGAGCGAAGAAGTCGGCGTCGAACACCTCTGAGAACGCCAGGCTGGACATCTCTTTGATGTCGGCGCCCGCGGCGAAGGCCTTCTCCGAGCCGGTGATGATGATCGCCCCGATGCCCGGGTCGTGGTCGAGTTCGGCTGCTGCAGTAGTGACTTCGTCCATCACCTGGCTGTTGAGTGCGTTCAGCGCCTTCGGCCGGTTGAGGGTGATGATGCCGACTCGCTCGTCACGCTCGACCAGGATCGTTTCGTAGGTGTTGGTCATCGCTACCTTTCTAGAACTTCAGCTCGTCGTCGACGGGTGCGAAATATGCCTCGACGTCGGCCGCCGTCACCTGCGCCAGTTCCGGCGACCATTTCGGGTTGCGGTCTTTGTCGACCAGTTGCGCGCGGATGCCTTCCACCAGGTCGTGCGAGCGCAGCGAAGCGGATGACACCCGATAGTCCTGGGCCAGAACATCTTCCAGGGTGTCGAGCTTGGCGGCACGGCGCACGGCCTCCAGCGTCACCGACAGTGCGATGGGGGAGCGGGTCGCGATCAGATCCGCGGCGTCGCTGGCCGGGCCGGCCCCGGCTTGTCCGAGTTTCCGCAGACTGGCGATGATGTCGGCGATGGTGTCGCCGGAATAGCACTCGTCGATCCAGTCACGTTGCGCGGCAAGGTCACTGGGAGGTGGTTCGATAGCATGGGTGGTGATCGCCTGGTCGACACCGACTTCGGCGATCGCTTCGCGAAACGCGTCCAGCTTGTCGTGCGGCACGAAGTGGTCGGCGAAGCCCAGAGCGATCGCGTCCGCCCCGGCGAACGGCGCGCCGGTCAACGCGGCGTGCAATCCCAGCGATCCGGGTGCGCGCGAAAGCAGGTAGGCCCCACCGACATCGGGGATGAAGCCGATGCCGACCTCGGGCATCGCCACCTTCGACGTGTCGGTCACCACCCGGGTGTTGGCGTGCGCGCCGACTCCGACGCCGCCGCCCATCACGATCCCGTCCATCAACGAGACGTAGGGCTTGGGGAAGCGGCCGATCTGACCGTTCATCAGGTACTCGTCGTACCAGAACCGCCGCGCCTCGCTGCCATCGGAACGGGCGCTGTGGTAGATCGCCACCACGTCGCCGCCGGCGCACAAGCCGCGCTCACCGGCCCCGGCGAGCACCACGGCGCTGATCGCGGAATCCTGCTCCCACTCCGTCAGCACCGCGCGCAAGCGGGAGACCATGCTCTGGTTGAGCGAGTTGATCGCCTTGGGGCGGTTGAGTGTCAGATAGCCAGTGCCGTTGTCGATGCGGCTCAGAATGTCGTCGGATTCGTCCGTCACTCGGGCGGTCTCCCCTCGCTGAATGGTGCGTGAATACCTGGTCGAATGCTGGTCGGGGCCTGACAGGCAATCTAGATCGTTACCCCGGCTACGACGCCCGCGGGTAAGGTTTAACTGAGTACGTCCGGCCGCACACTGATCTCGTCGCACATTTATCTAAAAGCTCCATCGGGAACACGGCTGGACTACCGTTCGTTGATCACTTGTTCGGACAGCTTCGAACCCACAGCTCACGAGAGGAACCGACGGTGCGGGAGACCAGTAACCCGGTATTTCGCTCGCTGCCCAAGCAGCGTGGCGGTTACGCGCAGTTCGGCAGCGGCACAGCGAACGCCGCGACCCAGTTAGGGCAGCAGGCGGACCCCTATGCCCCGTACGTCGACCAGCGGGCAGGCGTTTCACGCCCGTTGACGATCGACGACGTCGTCACCAAGACCGGGATCACCCTGGCGGTGCTTTCCGCCGTCGCGGTCGTCTCTTACTTCATGGTCGAGGCCAACCAGGCGCTGGCCACCCCATTCACCTTCGTCGGCGCGTTCGGCGGGCTGGCCATGGTGATGATCGCGACGTTCGCCCGCAAGCAGGACAACCCGGCGATCGTGCTGACCTACGCCGCGCTCGAGGGACTGTTCCTCGGGGCGATCTCGTTCCTGCTGGCCAACTTCTCGGTGTCGAGCACCAGCGCCGGCGCCATGATCGGGCAGGCCATTCTGGGCACGCTGGGCGTGTTCGTCGGAATGCTCGTGGTCTACAAGACAGGTGCCATCCGGGTCACGCCCAAGTTCACCCGGATGTTGGTCGCAGGCATGTTCGGCGTGCTGGCCCTGATGCTGGGCAACCTGGTGCTGGGCATGTTCGGCGTCGGCCACGGCGAAGGCCTCGGCCTGCGCAGCGGCGGCCCGCTGGCCATCATCTTCTCGCTGGTCTGCATCGGTCTGGCGGCGTTCAGCTTCCTGATCGACTTCGACGCGGCCGACCAGATGATCCGCGCCGGTGCGCCGGAGAAAGCCGCGTGGGGCATTGCGCTGGGCCTGACCGTCACGCTGGTCTGGCTCTACATCGAGATCCTGCGTCTGCTCAGCTATCTGCAAAACGATTAGCGCTTGACATCAAAGGGCCGGCACGCACGCGTGCCGGCCTTTTTGATACGCAGCGTTAGCTCAGCCCGTTCTTGATTGCCGTGTCTTGCTTCTGGCCGAGGTCGGTGACGAAATCGGGCGGCGGCAGCATCTCGGGCGGGCCGACGAAGTTCAGCGTCGTGAACGCCTTGCCTTCGGTGAAGAGCAACATCATCACACCCTTGGAGCCGTCGGGTGAGTTGCCGGAGACGGTGGTACCGCCAGTTCCCACCGCGGCCGGCGCGGGTGTTCCCTGGACGGAATCGCCCAGCTTCGCCTTGGCGGCGTCCAGCGCACTGGCTGCCGCGGCAGGGTCGCCGTACACGAGGATGGTGTCGTGGATCTGGCGGGTCTTGTCGTCGTTGCTGAACGTCGTCTCCACCCCGGCCTGGCCGTTCGGGTTCGATGTCACCGGGCCGGCGGTGAAGGGCATGGGCGTCTGGATGTCTGTGACGTGGATCAGCAGACGGCTGTAGTCGGCGGACTCGGCCTGCGCCGAACTCGCCGCCGAGCTGTGGCTTGTCGGGGCCGCGGCTGAGCTCGACGAGGCCGCGGGTGACTTCGAGTTGCTGCTGCAACCGGCTACCGAGGCTGAAGTGACTGCCACCGCCGCCGCCACCAGTGCGATTGTTTTCAGCGAAACGCTCATCGCGCCGCTCCATTTCCGGACTGTGTAGGCCACCAGGCGGCAGCTGGCAAACCGTAACCCAGCCCGGGTGATTCCATGCCCGAACTGGCGGTTATGCCAGTTTTGGTGGCAAAACAGGAGGCAGGTACCCCTGCGGCGCAGAGACCGTCAGCGAATCAGCTGAGCCGCTCGATGATCAGCGCCATCCCTTGGCCGCCGCCAACGCACATGGTTTCCAGGCCGAACGTCTTGTCCTGGGTCTCCAGGTTGTTCAACAGCGTGGTGGCGATGCGGGCGCCGGTCATGCCGAACGGGTGGCCCAGCGCGATCGCGCCACCGGAGATGTTCAGCTTGTCCTCGTCGATGCCCAGCTCGCGGGCCGAGCCGAGCACCTGAACGGCGAACGCCTCGTTGATCTCGAACAGGTCGATGTCCTTGACCGACAACCCTGCCCGCTGCAGGGCCATTTTGCTCGCCTCGATCGGGCCCAGGCCCATGATCTCCGGCGACAGGCCGCTGACGCCGGTGGATACGATCCGGGCCAGCGGCTTGAGGCCGAGCTCTTTGGCCTTGGTGTCGCTGGTGATCACCACCGCCGCGGCGCCGTCGTTCAACGGGCAGGCGTTGCCCGCGGTCACGGTCCCGTTGGGCCGGAAGACCGGCTTGAGTTGGCTGATCTTCTCGTACGTGGTTCCCGGTCGCGGGCCGTCGTCGGTGCTGACCGTGCTGCCGTCGGGCAGCGTGACCGGCACGATCTCGCGCTCGAAGAATCCGCTCTTGATGGCGTCTTCGGCCCGGTTCTGGCTGCGCACGCCCCAGTGGTCCTGGTCTTCGCGGCTGACGCCGCTCATGATCGCGACGTTCTCGGCGGTCTGGCCCATCGCGATGTAGACGTCCGGGATGTTGTGGTCTTTGCGGGGATCGTGCCATTCCTCGGCACCCTCGGCGGCCGTGACCGTGCGCGCCGCGGCGTCGTCGAACAACGGGTTCTTGGTGTCGGGCAACGAGTCCGAGTTGCCCTTGACGAAGCTGGACACCGACTCCACGCCGGCCGAGATGAAGGCGTCGCCCTCGCCGGCCTTGATCGCGTGGAACGCCATCCGGATGGTCTGCAGCGACGACGAACAGTACCGGTTGACGGTGGTGCCGGGCAGGAAGTCGTAGCCGAGTTCCACGGCAACTACGCGGGCCATGTTGAAGCCCTGCTCGCCGCCGGGCAGTCCGCAGCCCAGGATCAGGTCGTCGATCTGATGCGGGTTGAGTGCCTCTACCTTGGCGAGTGCGGCGCGCACCATCTGCGCAGCCAGGTCGTCAGGTCGGATACCGACCAGAGAACCCTTCATAGCGCGCCCAATGGGCGAGCGGGCGGTTGAAACGATGACGGCTTCTGGCATGACAGCTCCATCCAAATTCGGTGTGGTCTGGTCCCGAATTTAGCCCTGCGACGATGCGGCCTGTTAAACGGGCTGCTGAGGAGCCGGGCAATCGGGTCTAGCCCGGCGGCGCCCAGAGCTGTTAAATGGCCCGGATGAGCTAGTCCGAGGAGGTCGCGATGATCGGCGCGGGAACCCCGGTCGTGGGCCGCCGCCACAGTCGCGAGAGCAGCCGCAGCATCGAATAACCCGGGCCGCCTTCGGTGTCCGTCGACGACGGCAGGGCGGGTACCGGCTGGTCGGCAAAGTCGCCGAGCGCATGGCACAGCGCCGGCAGTAGCTGGCTGGCGGCCAGCGCGTAGCCGGCCGCTGATGGATGGAACTGGTCGTCGGACAGCATCAGATGCGGCGAATGCCGAAACTCCTCGTTGACCAGCGAGGCCAGCGGCACCGGCACACCGCCGGCGGAGCGCACAGCGCCGGACTGCGCGCGGGCCAGCCGCAGACCCAGGGTGCGCACGGTCCAGCGCAGCGG
>CBAAAS010000210.1:0-5784 GCA_964658855.1 uncultured Mycobacterium sp. | reverse complement strand
ATGATCGGCCGCGCGCCTGGGAGTTCGCGGACCGATCGAGTGAACTCGACGACGTTGGACGCATCGACCTCGCCGTTGACGGTCACCTCGGCGGGCACTGATCCGTCGTCGCCGTCCTTTTTCGGTGTCTGCAGCTGGAACTCCGCGCGGCTCATGTCTTGAGGCCTTCCACCAGACCGGATTCCGGCAGAACCGCACCTTCGAACGTCAACGTGATCCGGGTGCCGGCCGCGGTACGAATGGTCCGCACACCGTCGGCGAGGCCGTTGATCATGGTGAGCCCGCGACCGCGTTCCAGGCTGCGCTGGCTGGCCGACGAGTCGCCGGACCACTGACCGGCATCACTGACTGTTGCGGTGACGGTCTGGCCGCGAACGAACGCTTCGATCGACACCGTCATGCCGACATCGCCTCCGCTGCCATGCTCGATGGCATTCGTCACCGCCTCTCCGGTAGCCAGCAGGATGTCCGATTCCCGCCGTGAATCCACATCGACGCCAGAAAGCCAGTCGCGCAACCGATGTCGTGCACCGGCGATGTGGTCCAGCGAGGCCGGCACCACGGTGGCGAAACTGCGCGGTGAGCTGTGACATGGTCGTAGCGCCAACAAGACGACGTCGTCGGTGTAGCCACCGGGCGGGGCCATCCGGTCGAGCAACTCGTCGCACAGGTCGCCGACCGGAAGGTCGGCGCGATATGCCGCCGCACCCTGCAGCCTGGCGAACCCGTGATCGAGTCCCTCGCCGGGCCGCTCGATCAGTCCGTCGGTGTAGAGCAGGATCACACTGCCCGGCGGCAATTCGTGGACCGCAGTGTTCACCTTCAGCGGGCTTTCCCAGGCGGCCACCGGGGGGCGTCGACCATCCGAGAGGAACACCGGTGGTTGGTCCGGGGTCACCAGCAACGGATAAGGATGTCCCGCACAGGAATAGCTGATGCGGGCGACGCCGTCTCCGGTGTCGGGGTCCGAGCCGTCGTCGATCACCGCATAGCTGACCGTCGCGCAGCGCGCACCCGGCACAGTGGCCGCATAACGGTCCAAGGTGGCCAGCACCACGCCCGGGTCGGCGTCGGTCAGTGTGCTCGCCGCCACGCCTGCCCGTAGCCGGCTCATCGCGATTGCGGCAGGCAGTCCGTGGCCGACGACGTCGCCGACCGAGATGGCGATCTGGCCTTGCTTCTCCAGCGGCACAACGAGATACCAGTCACCGCCGACCCGCATTGCCTCACCGCCCGGCTGGTAGACCGCGGCGACCACCGCCGCCGTCGAGCCGTGATCGAGATCGAGCAGATGGTCCTGGAAGTCGACGGCAATCCGGTGTTCGCGTTGCGCGCTGCGGATGCGGTCGACGGCCGATTGGGTGATCCTGGCAACCTGTGCGGCCCAATCGAGTTCGGCGGGATCGAAGTCGTGCGGGGTCGCCCACAGCATCCCGAGCGAGCCGATGATTTTGCCGTCCAGACCCCGCAGTGGCTGGCTGATACACGATCGGACCGCATCCGCCGTCTCGCTCACCACGTGACGGTAGCGCGGGCCGAGATTGAGGGTGTCGGTGATGATCATCGGTTGACCGGTCTTGACGACATCGACGGGCACGATCGGGGTGTCCATCGACGCGATGTGGTAGCGGTCGCGTATCTCCGGCGGGACCAGCGAGCCGTATTCAAATCGGAGGTTCTTGCCTTCGGCGTCAAGCAATCCCAGGCAGATGATCGGTGCTCCGACCGTCCCGAACTCGGCCCCCTGCAGTGCCGCGACAATCGCCGCACCAGAATCGGCAGCTTGCAGAGCCGCGTCGAGTTGCGCGAAGTCGAGCGCGGTTTGTGCGCGAGCGTCACTGGATTGCCGATGGTCACGCTCACGCGCGGCAGCCGACACCCGCGCCGCCACCCGGTCGATTAAATCCTGTGACCTGAACGGCTTTGGCAGATAGTCGTCGGCGCCGGCGGCGAACCCCTCGCTGATCGCTTCCGCACCTGCCCGGGCTGACAACATCAACACCGGGGTGGCCGCCAAGGCCGGATCGGCGCGGATGGCCGCGATGAGTTCGAACCCGTCAAGTCGCGGCATCATCACATCGGTGACGACGACGGCCGGGCGGAGCTTACGGGTGGCCTCGATCGCTTCTTGTCCATCCGCGACGAGCACCGTTCGCCAGCGCGTCGACAGCACCCGTTCCAAATGTGCTCGCATGTCAGCGTTGTCGTCGGCGATCAGCACCAGGTCGCGCCCACCGGGCGTGGCCACCGCGCCCGCGGGCGACGACGGTCGCGCCGTGATCCACCGGTCCGCCTCGGCGACATACGGGTTGTTCAGCAACCCGGCGGGCGAATGGTCGACGGCGATGCCGTCCACCGACCGGGGCAACCGGATGGTGACAACGGTGCCGCGCCCGAGTTTGCTGTCGAAATCCACGGTGCCGTGCTGCAGGTCGACGAGGCCCTGTACCAATGACAACCCGATTCCGGTGCCTTCCACGCTGCGTCCGCGCGCGTCCTCGGCCCGAAAGAAGCGCTCCCCCAACCGCTTCAGGTCCGCCTCCGCAATGCCGACGCCGGTATCGCGAATCATGATGCGGCAGAAGGAAGCATCGCTGCGGGCCGTCACAGTGATGGAGCCCGCCATGGTGTACTTCACCGCGTTGGACAACAGATTGAGCAGGATCGTCTCCCACATTCCCGGATCGACGTCGGCCAGCACCGAGCGGCAGTCGAGCGTGAGCTCGAGGCCGGCCCGCTGACACAATTCGGCGAACGACGACGCGATATGCGAGGTCAGCGCGCCGACATCGGTGCACAGCAAATTGGCGGTGACGCGGCCGGCTTCGATCCGGGAGAAGTCCAGCAACGAGTCGACCAGCCGTTGCAGTCGGCCCGCATTGCGCCGCGCGATACTGAGCTGCTGCTCGATCGCACTGTCGGGACTGCTCTGCGAGAGTGCGTCCTCGAGCGGACCGAGCAGAAGCGTTAGCGGCGTGCGGAACTCGTGGCTGACATTGGTGAGGAAGGCCGTTTTCGCACGGTTCAGTTCGGCGAGTGAGTCCCCCCGCTCCCGCTGCTGCTCGTAGGAAACCGCAGACGCCATCGCCGAGGACAACTGGTCGGCGAGCAGCTGACAAAAACCGACGTACTGGTCGTCCAGCGGAGAGAGCGGATTCGTCCCGACCAGCAGCGCCCCGGCGGCCGGCCCCTCGCCCAGCGGCAGCAGCAGCGCATGGTCGGGACAGTCGTCGCCCAGCGCCTCGTGGACACCGTCGATCATCGCGGCGACGTCGTCGATGACCTGAGCCTCCGACCGGGCTCGCGGCACCGTGATGGATTTGGTCAACTTCGCCAGCGTCGGTGGCAACAGCGGCAGCACCGACGGCGTCGCCGCGCGCAGCGTGACCTCGGCGGTCTCGGGACTCCCGACATAGGCCGCGACGAACGGCACATCGGGTCGATCGGCGCACACCGCAACGGCGGCCCGCAACGCGGCGTCGACCGTATTGGTGTCCATCACGGCTGAGGCCACATCGTTGAGCAGCTGCAACCGGCGTTCACTGAGCACCCGTTCGGTGGTTTCGTACGACGGGCAGATGATCCCGAAGGTCGTACCGTCCTCGCCGACCAGCGGGCTGTAGGTGAAGGTGAAGTAGCGCTCACGCCGGCGGCCCGCGGTCAGGATCGGCAGCATCAAGTCGCGCGACCACGTTGCCGCTCCGGTTTCGATGACGCCGGTGAGCATCGGGCGGACCGGCCCCCACACATCCCACCAGGCGTACTGCCCGCGCTGCCCCAACGCGGCCGGGTGCCGGTCACTGAGGATCGGGATGTAGGCGTCGTTGTAGATCAGGAAAAGTTCCTCGGTGTCGAGCCACAACACGGTGGGAAAGCTCGACGTCAGCACCATCGCGATCACCGACCGCATCTCCGTCGGCCACGACTGCGGCGGGCCGAGGGGATGTGCGGTCCAATCGAACTCGGCGAAGCGCCGGCCCATCTCCCCACCGAGCGCTACGGCGGTGGCGAGGTCAGGCGGCAGGACTTTCGGATCGCGTGGCCACCCGCGGCGTTGCTCCCCGCTCACGACCCCTGCTCGGATTCACGGCCTTCCAGTGCATCCGACAACGAGGGATAAAGGTCGAGCAGGCTGTCCAAGTTCGTCACCTCGATCGGGCGAACCACCAAGTCGTTGTCGGCGACCAGCCGGACCGAAATCCCGGCGCGCAAGCCTTGTTTGTGGCAGTCGAGCACCGCGTTGAGCCCGGCGCTGCCGAAGTAGGTCACGCCCTGCAGATCGACGATGAGTAATCGAGAGTCGTGGACTCCGGCCTGCTGCAACGCGGACTCCAGCTGCAACCTGAGTTCGCCTGCGCTGCCGGAATCGATCTCCCCTTTGACATGCACCAGCACGGTCTCTGGTCGAACCTCAGAATCGACCGCCAACAGTTCCATCGCGCTCACCCGCTTCGACGCCCCCCGCTGGGACGAGCCTAACCGGCAGTGGCGCTAGGTGGTGGATTCACCTGGAATACGTTGATGGATCGTCAGCAGCAGATGGTCGAAGGCGGCTTGCACATCCGCCGACGGCGCTGGCTGCGTGGACATTTCGGCGATGAGCTGAATGGCCAGTGAGCGCAGCTTGGTGTTGGTCTCCTGCGACCGCCAACGCAGCACACCGAAGGCCTGCTCGGGGCTGACCCGGTAGATGGCCATCAAGATGCCTTTGGCCTGCTCGATGACGGCCCGGGCCTCGAACAGGTCCGGGAGCGCCGCGTCGAGGGCCACCTGGCGGTTCTCGACGAAGGTGGCGGTGAGATCGAGGTAGTAGCCGTGAGTTCCGACCACCGCGCCGGTCGCGTCGGACACCCGGTCGGCCACCACGATCGCGTCGTGCACAGTGCCGACCGTGTCGATGAAGCGGTGGCGGCTGGAAAACGAGCTCTTGGACAGCAGCGCCCGGTCGAGCAAATCCTGGACATGACCACGGTCATCGGGGTGCTTGTGCGACATCAGCAGCTCGGTCGTCGGCTCGACGGCCCCGGGTTCGTAGCCATGCATCCGGGCCAGCTCGTCCGACCATTCCCAACGTTGGCCGACGAACCAGAATCGGAACGAGCCGACGCCCGGTTTGTCCGCGTCGACGGCCGGCCACCGGGCGGGCCAGACCGCGGTTTCGATGCTTGTGTCAGCCACCTCTCGCACGGTGCATATCTTCCCACCGATGCCAGACTCTGCCTACCTATTGGATGCGACCTGATCCGGTCGGCGTGCGCGAAGCTCCGACTGCGCTAGCGTGGGCATTGCATACCAAGCGGGAGCGCACGCCCGGTGCGCTGAGAGGACGGCTCGGGGCCGTCGACCGTACGAACCTGACCGGGTAATGCCGACGTAGGGAGAAGACAGATGACCGATTTAGCAGTCGAACCGACCGTGACCACCGGCCCGATCGCGGGCAGCACCAAGACCTACCGGGACCTCGAAATCTCGCCCGGTGGCCCGTCAGCCAAGGTGCCGTTCCGGCGGGTCAACCTCTCCAACGGCGAACACCTCGACCTCTACGACACGTCCGGCCCCTACACCGACTCCGACGCGGTGATCGATCTGGCGGCAGGCCTGCCGGCGCGCCCGGGCGTCATTCGCGACCGCGGCACCCAGTTGCAGCGGGCCCGCGCCGGGGAGATCACCGCCGAGATGGCCTTCATCGCAGCGCGCGAACAGATGCCCGCCGAGTTGGTGCGCGACGAGGTCGCCCTTGGCCGAGCGGTGATCCCCGCCAACCACAACCACCCCGAGAGCGAG
>CBAAAS010000209.1:0-5790 GCA_964658855.1 uncultured Mycobacterium sp. | reverse complement strand
GTTCGCCAGCGGCAGCGGTAGCGAAGGCGGCCGGTCGACACCGGTGAACTATGTGCGGCTGGCCGCGACGACCGGGCAGTCCGACAACGAGCGGGTGCGAGAGATCGCTGGGCGGGCACTGGTGCACCGTGCGGTCAGCGACCAACTGGGTGCGCACGTCTTCCGCGGCGTGAACGACGGCTCGCTACCACCGGCAGCCGGAACCCTGCTGCGGCTATTCCACGCCGAGACAGTCACTTTGGAGATGGACGCCGGGCTGGCCATCACCGGGACAGCCGGGGTCGTCGGTGCCGAGGGGGAGGGCCTGGAAACCGGCCTGCGTTACCTGGCCCGTCAAACTGTCTGCATCGGTGGCGGCACCAGCGAGTTGGCCCGCAACGTCATCGGCGAGCGGGTGTTGAACTTCCCCCGCGAATACGCCGCAGACCGTGGCGTGCCGTTCAATCAGGTCAAGCACGGCAGAACCAGCCGCTAAACCGTGCGCGCCAATCGGTGCGCCAGCAACTCGGCGAACCGCGCCGGGTCCTCGGGCGAGTTACCCTCGGCGAGAAGTGCTGCGCCGTAGAGCAATTCGGCCGTCTCGCCATTCGTCGGGTCATCGCCGCGGTCTTTGTGCGCCTGCTGCAGTCCGGTGATCAGCGGGTGGTTCGGGTTCAGCTCCAACGTCCGCTTGCCGACCGGAACGTCCTGACCGGTGGCCCGGTAGATGCGGGCCAGCGACGGCGTGATGCCGAAGGCGTCGGTGATCAGGCAGGCCGGCGAGTCGGTCAGGCGAGTGGACAGTCGCACTTCCTTGACGTGATCAGTCAGCGTCTCGGACAGCCAGGTAAGCAGATCGGCGAAGTTCTCTTCCTGCTCTTTGCGTTCGGCTTCGTGCTCTGACTTGTCTTCCTCGGAGTCGAGGTCGAGGTCGCCCATGGCGATCGACTGCAGCGGCTTCTCATCGAACTCGGTCACCGATCCCAGCCAGATCTCGTCGACGGTGTCGGAGAGCAGCAGCACCTCATAGCCCCTGGCTTTGAACGCCTCGAGGTGCGGAGCGTTGAGAATCTGCTGCGGCGATTCGCCGGTGGAGTAGAAGATCTGCCGCTGGCCCTCTTTCATCCGCCCGACGTACTCGGTCAGCGTGGTGAGTTGGTCCTCGCTGTGTGTCGAGGCGAACGAGGAGATCTCGAGGAGCGTCTCTTGATTGTCGAAGTCTCGCATCAGGCCCTCTTTGAGGACCGTCCCGAACTCGCTCCAGAAGGTGCGGTAGTCCTCCGGCCGATCGGACTGCAGCTCTTTGATCGTCGAAAGGACCTTCTTGGTCAACCGGCGCCGGATCGCGCTGATCTGACGATCCTGTTGCAGGATCTCCCGAGAGACATTCAGCGACAGGTCTTGTGCGTCCACCACACCCTTGACGAAGCGCAGGTATCGGGGCATGAGCTGGTCGAAGTCGCTCATGATGAAGACGCGTTTGACGTACAACTGAACACCCGTGCCGGCGTCGGGTTCGTACAGATCGAGTGGGGCCCGTGACGGAATGAACAGCAGCGCTTGGTATTCGAACGTGCCTTCGGCCTTCATCGAGATCACCTCGAGCGGCTCGTCCCAGGCGTGCGCGACGTGCTTGTAGAACTCCTTGTACTCCTCCTCGGACACCTCGTCTTTGGACCGGGCCCACAGCGCCTTGCCCGAGTTGAGGGTCTCGACCTCCGAGGTGACGGTCTCTTCGCCCTCTTGCTCTGAGCGCTTCTCGACCTCCATCCGGATCGGCCACGCGATGAAGTCGGAGTACTTCTTGACCAGCGTCCGCAGCTTCCACTCCGAGGTGTAGTCGTGCAGCGCGTCCTCGGCGTCGGCCGGCTTGAGATGAAGCGTGACCGACGTTCCCTGCGGGGCACCCTCGACCGTTTGAATGGTGTAGGTGCCGTCGCCGCTGGACTCCCATTTGATCGCCTCGGTGGCGCCGGCCTTGTGGGTGAGCAGTTCGACCTTGTCGGCCACCATGAAGGTGGAGTAGAAGCCGATGCCGAACTGACCGATCAGTTCCTCGGACACGGTGGCGTTCTTCGCGTCCTTCAACTGCTTGCGCAGTTCGGCGGTGCCGGACTTGGCGAGCGTGCCGATCAGGTCGACCACCTCGGCGCGGCTCATGCCGATGCCGTTGTCGCGGATGGTCAGGGTGCGGGCGTCGGTGTCCACGTCGATCTCGATGTGCAGATCTGACGTGAGGGTGTTGTCGGGGTCCAGGTCTTTGTTCTGGAACGCCTCGATGCGCAGCTTGTCCAGCGCGTCAGACGCGTTGGAAATCAGTTCCCGCAGGAACGAGTCCTTGTCCGAATACACCGAGTGGACCATCAAGTCCAAGAGTTGGCGCGCCTCGGCTTGGAATTCCAGCTGCTCGACACCGGCGCTCATGACAGTTTGCTCCACGACATAGCAGGTAAATCTACCTGGGACGCACATCGGCGCGGCGAGGATGCCCTCGCAGTGCAGCTTGCGGCCTTTTCGGTGTCTTTCCTATTTTAGGTAGAATAGATACGATAGATTTTTGGTCAGCCTGTTCTGCAATGACGCAGTGTCGTGAAAGAGAAGCGATGGAGTTGAACGCTTGTCCGGTCCCAATCGTGGGTCGGGTCAGCGCCTCTGTCGCGCCCGCGACGACCGATGCAGACGCCGGCTCCCGTACCGAATGGCTTGAGCGCCAGTGCAGGTCGCGTAGTTGAGCGTGTGAGGAAGGGATCGGGTATGGGCAGGGTGACAGGCAAGGTCGCGGTAATCAGTGGAGCCGCGCGTGGTCAGGGGCGCTCGCACGCGCGGGTGCTCGCCGCCGAGGGCGCCGACATCATCGCGATCGACTTGTGCGAAGACATCGAAACCAACGAGTACCCGCTGGCCCGGCCCGAGGACCTCGACGAAACGGCTCGTCTGGTCGAGAAGGAGGGTCAGCGCGTCGTCACCGCGGTCGCCGATGTCCGCGACCGCGCGGCACTGGCGGAGGCGATCGACCGCGGCGTCGCCGAACTCGGTCACCTCGACATCGTGGTCGCCAACGCCGGCATCTGTCCGCTGACGGCGGGCCTACCGCCGCAGGCGTTCGCCGATGCGGTGGACGTCGACCTGGGCGGTGTGCTCAACCTGGTGCACGCCAGCCTCAAGCACCTGGAGGCCGGGGCGTCGATCGTGGTGATCGGGTCCAACGCCGCTTTCATGTCGTCGATGAACACCACCGGCATCGACGGGGGGCCGGGCGGATCGGGATACGCTTTCGCGAAAATCGCTGCCGCGCACTACGTCAACGACTTCGCCCGCACGCTGGCCCCATTCTCCATCCGGATGAACGCCGTGCACCCCACGAACGTCAACACCGACATGCTGCACAGCGCACCGATGTACCGGGCTTTCAGGCCGGACCTGCCGAACCCGACCCGCGAGGACGCCGAGCCGGTCTTCCCGCTGGTTCAGGCCATGCCGATTCCGTATGTAGAACCAGAGGACATCAGCGAGGCGGTGCTGTTCCTGGCCTCTGACGCCGCCCGCTACATCACCGGTCAGCAACTCCGCGTCGACGGCGGCGGCTTCCTCAAGGTCAAGCCGTGGTCGGGCTCGTGAGATCCGGCTAATCACGCTGCAGAGCAACCTAAATGGAGAGGTGGGGCTGATGGCCAAAGGGATCATTTATCTGGAGACCATGCCAGTGACGGCGGACCGTGAAGCCGAGTACCACAAGTGGTACAACGACACGCATCTGGCGGAGATCTGCTCGGTAGACGGCATCGTCTCGGCGCGTCGGTTCGCGCCGTCCGACGGAACCGGCCCGTTCGTCGCCATCTACGAACTCGACTGCGATGACCTCGACGGCGTGGTCAAGAAGCTGGGTGAACTCGGCGCGAGCGGCAAGATGTCCTCGCTGGAACTGCTCAACCTGGAGACACCACCAATTCCCAAGGTCTACCGGGAGATTGGTTCTTACACAAAGTGACTGCGCCAGCGGAGGTCTCTGCGGACGTCCACCAGCGCCTCTATGCGCTGATGGTGCTGATGAAAGCGGCCGACGACCGGCTCTCCAAAGGCATTGGCACCGGGGAATTCATGTGCGTGTACTGGCCGTCGCGCGGCCAGGAGGCCATCGCGGCCGCGATGGGTGTGTCACTGCGGGCCGACGACCAGCTGGTCACGACGTACCGCGGGCTGCACGACCTGATCGGCAAAGGCGTACCGCTGGAAGAGATCTACGGCGAGATGATGGGACGCGTCGTCGGCGCAAGCCGCGGCAAGGGCGGGACCATGCACATCGCCAAACCCGAGAACGGCGTGATGCTGTCGACCGGGATCGTGGGAGCCGGGCCGCCGGTGGCGGTCGGTCTGGCGATGTCGGCCAAACGCAAAGGACTGGATCGGGTCACCGTGGTCAGCTTCGGGGACGGCGCGACCAACACCGGCTCGTTCCACGAGGCGGCGAATATGGCTGCGCTGTGGGATCTTCCGATGGTCTTCGTGTGCCAGAACAACCTCTACGCCGAGATGACACCCACCAGCGACACCATGAAGATCGAGCATGTCGCCGACCGGGCGGCCGGCTACGGCATGCCGGGCGTGCGGGTCGACGGCAACGACCCGCTGGCGGTGAAATCTGTTCTGGACGAGGCAATCCTGCGTGCTCGCGGCGGGGGCGGCCCCACCTTCATCGAGTGCGTGACGTTCCGCTTTCGCGGCCACTACTTCGGCGACCGGATGCCCTACATACCCAAGGAACAGCTGGCTGCGGCGATGGATGCCGATCCGGTGCCGAAGTTCCGCGCGCACCTCGCTGAGGCCGGCATCTGCACCGAGGCCGAGTTGGACGGCATCGACAACGAGGCGCTGGCGACCGTTGAAGCAGCGCTGCAGACCGTGATGGCCGCGGAATCTCCGTCGGCCGACGAATTGGACCGCGACGTGTATGCGTCCCCGATCAAGTTCCCGGTGTAAAGGCATGGAAGACAAAGAGATGACGATGCGCGAGGCACTGAACCTCGCGCTGGATCAGGCGCTGCAGGCCGATGAACGAGTGTTCCTGCTGGGCGAGGACATCGCCGACCCCGGCGCGTCCGGGCCGACGGCAGGCTTGTCGACGAAGTATGGCCATGACCGCGTCCTGGATACCCCGATCTCGGAAGCCGCGATCGTCGGCGCTGCGATCGGTGCCGCGATCGACGGGATGTTGCCGGTGGCCGAGATCATGATCATGGACTTCATCGGGATCGCCGCCGATCAGCTGATCAACAACGCCGCCAAGCTTCGCTTCATGACTGCCGGCCGGACCACCGCGCCGATCACTGTCCGCACCCAGGTCTATGCGGGATTGGCCACCGGCGCAACGCATTCGCAGAGCCTGGAGGCGTGGTTCATGCACATCCCGGGCATGAAGGTGATTGTCCCCTCCACCCCGCGGGACGGCAAAGGGCTACTGGCTTCGGCGATTTTCGACGAAGACCCGTGCCTGTTCGTCGAAACCATTCGGCTGCAGGGCAAGAAGGGGCTGGTTCCGGTCGATCCGGACTTCAGGATCCCGCTGGGGCAAGCGGACATCAAGCGGCCGGGCAAGGACGTGACCCTGATCAGCTATGGGCGCGCCGTGCACGACGCGCTGGCCGCGGCGGAAATGCTGGCCGCGCAGGATGTCAGCGCCGAGGTCGTCGACCTGCGGACCCTGGTCCCGCTCGACGTCGACACCATCGTCGAATCGGTACGCCGCACCCGCCGGGCAGTCATCGTCCACGACGCAGTGCAATTCGCCGGCCCGGGAGCAGAGGTCGCCGCGAT
>CBAAAS010000208.1:336-5806 GCA_964658855.1 uncultured Mycobacterium sp. | reverse complement strand
GCCATGACCCAACGGGAGAACATCGGATCGGTCGGCATCCATCGAACCGACTCCTCGATGGCGGGACGTAGCAGCTGCCGGTCGGTACGCACCGCCTCTAAAACCTCGGGCCGCTGCAACAGCGCCGTCAGCGTCGTGCCCATCTGCTTCCATGTGGTGCCCGAGCCGGCGCCGAGTAACAGCAGCACGAACGAATGTATTTCGCGATCGGTGAGTCGGTCCGTGACGCCGTGCTCATCGGTCAGTTCAGCTTGGACGAGGATGCTGATCAGGTCGTCTTTTGGCTCGTCGCGGCGGGCCGCGATGACCGGCTTGAGTATTTCGACCACTTTCTGCGGATCGGTCGTGAGCGCCTGCCGGATATCGAGGGCCTGGTCGACGGGCACGCCGAAACTGCCGGTAATGGTGAGTACGGGGATCGCGGCGCAGAAGTCGACGTTGAGTTCGGCGTGTCCGTCACGCGTGATCCCGTCGATGAGCAGGTCCACGGTCTCGGCAATCCAATTGTCAATCCACCACTTGCCGTTCGCCGGCAGGAACGACGGTTGGACAAGGGCGCGATACCGCTTGTGCTGCTCGCCGTTCATCGAGAGCATGCTGTTGAGCAGGCCCAGCGGGCCGCTCTCGAGGTTGACGGGCTCCGGGGACGAGGCGAACACCTCCGGATTGCGGTAGGCGATCATGCACGAGTCGTAGTCGAACACCGTGAAATGGGGGCTGTCGGGGTACGGCAGCCCGTGAAAAAACATCATGTCCGTGCTGCCGGTGAGCTCGTGCAGCACGCCGCGCAACACCGGCCCCTCTTCGCGCAACCGGTGCCATGCCGGATACGGATCCTGCTCGTAAGCGCCACCGGCATATGCGTTGTACGAGCTGCGCAGGTCGAACAGCTCCCGCAGTCGGTCGCGGTCCAACGCGGGGGCGGTCATCGGGCCACGAACCCACCGTCGACCGGCAACGCCACTCCCGTGACGTTGCGTGCCGCGTCGGAGACCAGATAGAGCGCGGCCTCGGCGCAGTCTTCCGCTGTGATGGCATGGCCGAGCGGGTGCTGACCGCCAACGGCTTTGGAAATTTCGGCCTGCTGTTCCGCGTCGACCTGCAGTCCGCCCGCGGCCATGAAGCCGGTCAGCGGCATGGCCGCCGGGCAGATGGCGTTGACTCGGATTCCGAAGGGGGCCGCCTCGATTGCGACGCCACGAGTGAGTTGGATGACCCCACCCTTGGTGGCGCCGTAGACCGTGCCGCCCCAGCCCACCAGGCCCGCCACCGAAGCGGTGTTGAGGATGACTCCTCCTGGTGAGCCGAGCTCGCCTTGCTTTTTGAAGCGCAGCACAGCGTACTTGCACCCGAGGAACACCCCACCGAGGTTGACCGCAACCAGCCGGTTGAAGTCTTCGAGCGAGTGGTCCTCGAAAGTCATGCCGAGCCGCGGCGTCGGTATGCCGACGTTGTTGAACAGGATGTCGAGCCGACCATACTGGTCGGCTGCGGCCGTGATCATCGCCTGGACCTGCTGCTCATCCGAGACATCGGTCCCGACGGCGATGGCGGTGCCCCCAGCCGACTCGATCTGGCGCACAGTGTCTTTCGCATGTTCGGCGTCGATGTCGGCCGCCACCACCAGCGCGCCTTCCTCAGCGAACCTCAGCGCCGACACCCGACCCACGCCGGAGCCTGCCCCGGTGACAATCGCGCTCCTGCCGTTCAGCACCCCGGTCATCAGGCGTTCGCTAGGACAGGCGGCTCGGCCGGCGTAAACCGGTACAGCCGTTCGGCGTTGCCGCGCAACAGCTTGTACTGCACGGCCTCCGGGAGGCCCTTCATGGTGTTGCGGGCGACCCTGATGCAGTCGGGCCAGGTGGAGTCGGAGTGCGGATAGTCCGTCTCGCACATGATGTTGTCTTCGCCGAGTTCGGCCAGACTCTTGATGGCGTGATGGTCCTCGATGATGCAGCCGTAGATGTGGTTGCGGAAGGTTTCCCGGATATCAAGCGTGTCGAGGTCGGCCTCGTTACCGGCGTGGCCCATGAACTGCGCCCCGCGCTTGACCCAGTAGCGCTGCTTGTCGAGCACCTGCTCGGCGCGTTCCAGGAAGTAGGGCATCCAGCCGACCTCACCCTCAGACAGCGCGATCTTCAAGTTCGGGTAACGCTGGAACAATCCGCTGAAGAGCCAGGAGAGCATGGTTCCCGAAGTGCGCGAGGCACCCCAGGTGAGGTTGGCCATGAACGGTGCGTCCGAGCAGATCTTGGGCAGCGTGGACGACGAGCCGACGTGCATGCTCACGACGAGTTCGAGCTCGTCTGCGGCCTTCATGACCGGATCCCAGTAATGGTTGGCATCGTGAATGGTCGGCAACCCCAAGGGTTCCGGGTTTTCAGAAAAGGCGAAGGCCGTGACGCCCTTGGACGCCATGCGTTCCATCTCCGTGACGGCGAGGGCAGGGTCCCACATAGGGATCAGCATCAGCGGGATGTAGCGACCGGGTGCGGCACCGCACCACTCTTCGACGAGCCAGTCGTTGTAGATCTGGAGGCACTGGAAGCCGAATTCCCGGTCGCTGGCCTCCATGAAAAGCTGCCCGCAGAACCGGGGCAGGGTCGGAAAGCACAGCGACGCAAGCACACCCGAGCGATCCATGTCCTCTATACGGGCCCTGGAGTCGTAACAGCCCGGCCGCATCTCCGAATAGTTCAACGGTTCGGGGCTGAATTCCTCCTTGGACTTGCCGACGACGGCGCTCAAGCCCGAGCTTGGCATCCTCTTGCCGTCGTAGACCCAGACGTCCATGCCCGTGTTGCTGACCTCCATGTGTGGCGCACGGTCTCGGTCCTTGGCGGTAACGCGGTCGACCCACAGATTCGGCGGCTCGAGGATGTGGTCATCGACCGAGATCAACCAGTCCAAATCATAGGTCTTGTGTCCGTTGGCTTCTGGGCTCACTTCAACTCCCCAATCGACATGTGCTTTACCTCCTGAAACTCGCGGATGCCATCTGGGCCGCGTTCCCGGCCGAGACCGCTCTGCTTATAGCCGCCGCTGGGCGCGTAGGCGGAGAAGACGCTGGTGTTGACGTTGACCGCACCGGTACGCAACCGGCGGGCGACGTTCACTGCTGCTGCCGCGTCGGCCCCGTAGACCTGTCCGGACAGCCCGTAGATGCTGTCGTTGGCGATCGCCACCGCGTCGTCGAGATCGCGGTAGCCCAGCACGCCGATGATGGGGCCGAAGATCTCGTCCTGGGCCGCCGGGTTTGCGTTGTTCGGCAGGTCCAGGACGGTGGGTTCGAAAAAGTACCCGCGATCCAGTCCCGCGGGACGCCCACCACCGCTGAATACCTTGCCGCCGTGCTCTTCTGCGACCTGCACGTACCGCTCGCACTTCTCGCGCTGCGCGGCGCTGATCACCGGCCCCATGATCGCCGACGGATCGGTGGGCGGGCCGACCTTGATCGACGCGTAGGCAGTGCTCACCGCTTCCAGTACCTGCTCCTTCTGGTCGTGCGGGACGAGCATCCGGGTGGCAGCTACGCAGGCCTGGCCGGCGGTCATTGCGATCACCATGGCTGCGCCCGTGGGCGCGCGCTGAACGGCGTCCGGCAGGTAGATCTGCGCCGACTTGCCCCCGAGTTCCAGCGACACGCGCTTGACCGTCGGCGCGGCCTGTTCGAGGATCTTGCGGCCCGCCGCCGTGGATCCGGTGAACGACACCATGTCGACCGCTGGGTCACTGGTGAGCAGCTCGGCGCCGGCGATGCCCGACTCCACCACAACGCTCAGCACGCCCGGCGGCAGGCCCGCGGCGTCGGCAGCCGCACCGAAGATGAGCGACGAGATCGGCGTGAGCGGGCTCGGCCGCAGGATCACCGAATTACCCGCCATCAGAGCGGGAATGAGCTTCTGGAAGCCCATCATCAGCGCCGCGTTGTACGGCGTGATGGCGGTGATCACCCCGACCGGCTCGTGACGGCGGAGACTCAACGCGACCCGGCCGCGCACCAGGTCGTCTACAGGAACCGGGCTGGCTTCCTCGTGCGTCATCGACAGGTAGAGGTCGACGGTCTGCCGGGCTATCGCCACTCCGGCCGTCACCTGGGTCGCATCGGCGAAGAAGGTGGGTTGGCCGGCCTCGGCGACGAGGGTGGGGACCAACTCCTCGCGGGCAGCCTCAATGTGGTCGATGAAGGCGTTCAGCACCCGCGCACGCTCGCGGGCCGGGATCTCGGACCACACGCCTTCGTCGAAGCTGCGGCGCGCCTCGGCGATCGCGCGCCGCACCTCGGCCAGCGGAGTGGAGGAGATGTCGGCGACGTGGCTTTCGTCGGCGGGATTTTCGACGCTGACCACCTCGTCGCCGGTGATCCAACGGCCAGCGACATAGGTGCGCCGCTCCGCAAGAATGGCCACAACAGCTCCTAAAGATATGGTGACGGTAGAACGTTATTCTCTTGCAATCAATAGGTCAACTCTTATTTAGGCGTGAGCTGACCTGCTAGCGATGTCCGCGGATCCCGTTCCTCCATGTCGGGTCGAAAATTGCGAGGGATACCGGGATCGTTCGGACGGCCAGTTGGCCAGCCATGGCGTGGCCCCGGTGGATCGGGCGTCTCACGATCTTCATTCCTCCTCGCATGACGACGGTTGACCCTTCCACTACGAGATCTTCACGGCTTTGAACGGCATCTTGATGGTGAGCCACTTGTTGATGCCGCAAGCGCCGCTCGGGCCGATGGTGTTGTCTTCACCGGCGAGGGTCGTCGTGTCTTGTAGAGCAACATTGCCCGTCTCCGCATCGATCGGATAGAACCTGATGGTTTGCAGACCATCGACTGCGGTGCCGTCGGGACACGGCTCCCATCGAGGCAGCGTGCGTTTGACAAACCAGGACAGTCCGCTGGTGGTGTAGACCGGCGCCGACCATCCTTGGGCGCTGGTCACAGTGCCGGCGCAGTCGACCGGTGTGGTGCACTTCGTGCTGATAGTCCAGGTGCTGCGAACGACGGGTTCATCGTGGTAGACATCGTTCGTCTTCGCCCATTGGCCGTTGGATGAGACGACGTAAGTACCGTTGATTCCCCAGGCCGACGGGTCGTCGGCAAGTGCAGGTCCGGCCGCCAAGGCGACGGGAAGCATCAGAGCTGACGACAGGGCCGTCACAGCCGTCAGGGCGCAACCACGAAGCGTTGACATCATTGCGACCTGTACACCAGATCTGTCCACGACTTCGGGGTCCCCGAACGGACTAGATCCAGCTGACGGTAGGCGTGGCCGTCGGGGCTCAAGTACGTGCCCGTCTGCGGGTTGTACGGGACCAGCGAGACCGAAGGGCCGGGCCCGGCTCCGTTATGGAATGCGTTGGGCGTCAGCGGAACTGCCCCGGCGGGATTGCGCGCCTACGCACTCACCCGTGGGGAAGCGAACTCCGTGGTGCCGTCGCCGCGCTGGTCAACTGGAGCAAACCGCTCATG
>CBAAAS010000208.1:0-326 GCA_964658855.1 uncultured Mycobacterium sp. | reverse complement strand
CAGCGGAACTGCCGCGGCGGGATTGCGCGGACCAGAAGTGTCGGTCGGCGGAGACACAGCGGTCGGTGGCAACGGGGCCGGGGCTTGCTCTGGTGGACTGCCGGCCGGTAACGGCCCGGGCGCGGGAGTTCCCGCGGGCATCGGAGTGCCATCCACTGGGGCGAAGAGTCGATCGTCGCGGTCAACCCGACCGTCAACGGGAATGCCTTGGGATAACAGGTTCGGATCAATAGGGCCTGGCCCGAACACGTGCTGGTGCATGGCCAGGGGTTCGAAAGGTCGGTCGCTGTCGCATATTTCGACTGTGGGAGCGCGTTTTCCCGGAT
>CBAAAS010000207.1:0-5811 GCA_964658855.1 uncultured Mycobacterium sp. | reverse complement strand
GGAACATCGTCACCACGGTCACGCCGCTGGCTGCGGCGAACTTCGGTGAAAGATTCCACCCCGAACGCGACGATCGGTATGCGCACGCGCACGAATTCGTCGACGCCGTCACACGCTCATGGGATAGCTGGGCCGACGACGCGGTGATCGGCGATCGGGCGAACGGCGTCTGGGCCGATCGCACCAAGCTGCATGCCCCGCGCTTCCATGGTCAGTACTACGACGTCGAAGGGGTCCTCCCGTTTCCCCGCTCGCCGCAGGGGCACCCGGTTCTCGTCCAGGCGGGTCAATCGGCGGCCGGCATCGCGCTGGCCGCGCGGTACGCCGAGGTGGTCTTCTCCGGGCCACCGTCGCTGGAGGCCGCCGTCGCCTTCCGGACCGATCTGCACGCGCAGGCGGCGGCCGCAGGTCGCAATCCCGATCACGTTCTGGTGCTGCCGGCGTTGATGGTGACGTTGGGCGGCACCGAAGCCGAGGCGCACGCCCGGGCGCAGCGACTCGAGGACCTGGCAAGCCCCGAATTCCGTTGGCAGAACGTTCTGTACACAGCGGGACTCGATCCCGACGGCTTCGATCCGGATGTCCCGCTTCCAGCGGAGCTGTGGGCAAATGGCTCGATCCCGTCCAGCCGCGCCGAGCAGCTCTATGCGGCAGCACGCGCGCGACCGAGGGCGTCATTACGCGAGATTACCCAGCCCACGAGTGGGGGAGCCGGCGCGACGCACTTCGTCGGCACTCCCGAGCAGCTCGCCGATCACGTGATCGCTTGGCAGGACGCCGGTGCGGTCGACGGCTTCACGTTCATGGGATCGACGCTGCCGCATGAACTTACGGCGTTCGTCGACCATGTGGTGCCGATCCTGCAGCGCCGCGGTCGATTCCGTACCGAGTACACCGGTGAGACATTGCGCGACCATCTCGGCCTCGAGCGGCCGGCCAAATAGCGGTCCAGCCGCCGAGTCGTCGAGTACCTTCATGTGCGATGAGCCGATTCGGTCGCGCGTTGTGTTGGGGCATCCCGTTGCTGGTGGGATTTGCCTTGGCGGGATCGTGGGTGATTTCGGGTGGCTTTTTCGCACCCGGGCATGATGCGTACGGCAAGGTTGCGATCCCGGGCGAGCTCACCGTGACCTTGCCGGCGGGGCCGGCCCGGCTCTACGTACAGGAGCACGGATACTTCGGCAAAAACCGCAGCGCGACGATCCCCAGGGGTATCGAGGTGAGCGTACAACCGGCCGGGGGTGGGACGCCGCTGGCTCTGAGTTCGAACACGCACGCGGCGGTGACCACATCCGGCCACGAATCGTGGAACACCTTTGCGACGTTTGATGTTCCGGCGGCGGGCGCTTACCGCGTGACGGTGCTCGATCCCGGTGACAACGGAGATTCGCGCCACAGCGTCACGATCGGCAAGGGCCCCTGGGCGCCGGTGCCGCCGTGGTTGTTCGGGCTCGGGATCTTGGCGGTTGCCGTGGTGATCGGCTTCATCGCCGACCAGATCCGTAAGCGCATCAACGACAGGACAGCAGGATGACGCAGGTCGAGCACTACGAACAGTTCCTGGCTTTGCATCAACAAGCCGACGCGTTCGTCATGCCCAATCCGTGGGACGGCTTATCGGCGCTGATCTTCAAGAAGGCGGGCTTCGCCGCGTTGGCGACGTCCTCGGGGGCCTTCGCGGCCACCTTGGGCCGCCGCGACGGTCGGCACGCGGTGACTGCGGCTGAGCACCTTGCCCACGCCAAGCTTCTGATCGAAGTCGGAGGATTGCCGGTGAACGGCGATTTCGAAGACGGCTACGGGCAGACGCCCGATGACGTCGCGGCGACGGTCCAGGCTGCCATCGACGCAGGCTTGGCCGGGATCGGGGTCGAAGATACCTCCGCCGATCCGGCAAACCCGATCCGCGACTTCGACGACGCCGTTGCGCGGGTCGCGGCGGCAGCCAAGGTGGCCAGGGGCCGCATCGTGCTGACCGGGCGCACCGATAATTTCATTTACGGCCGCAACGACCTCAACGACACGATTCGACGTCTGGCCGCGTTCGCAGAGGCCGGCGCTGACGTTCTCTACGCGCCCTACCTGCCCGACCTCGCTGCAGTCAGGGCGATCGTGAAAGCTGTTGCGCCCAAGCCGGTGAATCTCCTCGTGGGAATCAAGTCCGAGACGCTGACTGTGGCCGAACTGTCGGCAGCGGGGGTCAAGCGCATCAGCGTGGGCTCGTCTGTCTACACCCACGTGGCGGCTTACCTGCAGGACGCGGCGACAACGCTGGCCCAGGGTGACATCGCGGCCGCGACCTCGGGAATGCCTTCTTCGGAAATGAATTCACTGCTCGACCAGGTTCGCCGCGTCTGAGCGGCTGGCCTACGGGCAGGAAATAAATTCGCGTAATCGCAGCTTCTGGCTCAAAGCTTCGTTCTGTATACGAGCCATGGAGGGCTGATGGCGCAGCTAGTCCGCCGAGTTGCTGCTTTATTGCCGGTGATGTTCTCTGCCGCAGCGATATTCGCGGCTCCCGCGATGGCTGACTCGACCGAGGACTTCCCGGTTCCTCGCCGCATCATCGCGACACCCTGCGACGCGGAGCAATATCTGGCGGGCGCGCGTGATACGAGTCCGGTGTACTTCGATCGCTACATGCGCGACAAGAGCAACCGCCCGGCGGACGTGCAGCAATCCGCGGTTGACCGGATCCACTGGTTTTTCTCGCTCGACTCGGCGGGCAGGCGTCAGTACTCCGAAGAAACCGCCACCAACGTCTACTACGAACAAGTGGCCACGCACTGGGGCAACTGGGCAAAGATCTACTTCAACAACAAAGGTGTTGTCGCGAAAGCCACCGAAGTCTGTACCAATTACCCGCGCGGCGACATGTCAGTGTGGGACTGGCTCGGTGGCTGAGTTCGAACCGGACATCTTGACCGATGGCCTCGATGTCGTTTTCTGCGGATTGAACTTCGCTGCCAGCGCGGTGCAGGACGGCTACCACTTCTCGCACCGCAACAACCGTTTCTGGTCCGTACTGCATCTGGCCGGTTTCACCGATGTCCGCCTCCAACCCGCCGATCAACGTCGGCTGTTGGACTATGGGTGCGGCGTCACGGCGGTCGTCCGGCGCCCGACGAGGTCTGCCAGCGAAGTGTCACCGGCTGAGTTTCGTTGCGCGCAACCGGAATTAGAGTCAAAGATCCGTCGCTATACGCCGCGCGCGATCGCTTTTCTCGGAAAGCGAGCGCTGGCCTGCATGCTGGGCGTGTCCGACGTCGCATGGGGTCGGTACCACCCGGGCTTCGCCGGCACGCAGGCCTGGGTGTTGCCCAATCCGAGCGGGTTGAACCTCGGTTTCTCGCTCGACCAGCTCGTTGATGCGTATGGCGAGTTGCATCAAGCTCTTTCGGCCTCTCAGCTGGAATCTCCGGTCACATGACACCGACGGTGTGCTTGCCGTCTTAGACGCACGACTATCCTCAATGCCGACATGAGAAAACGATTCTTTGCACCGGTCGCCGTGATAACTGTCGTCGTCGTGTCGCTGCTTTGGATGTGGTACAACTCCGGCCAACACAAGCTCGAGCGTTGCGTCAAAGACCAGACAGACCACTTCAATTCGACCAGTGCTGGCCAGGAGTTGCGCAGCCATGGCACAGAGCCGCCGCGAGAGCTGTTCGTCCTGGAATGCAATCAACTCGGCATCAAGTAAGGCGCTCCCGGTCTTCGGGTACCTACTGCTGGCAAAGGCCGCCGCACGCCCGCGAGAATTAATTTTGATTTGCGAAAAATCTGCTACAGTCGTCGCATGCCCGATCCCCGATATGAATTTCAGGCCCTGAACAGCGGCAAACTGCAGGATCAGACGTTGGAAGTGTTCTCCTATCCGATGGGCGACCTCACGGTGCGCCGGACCCCTGATACCGATCTAGCGCAGGGAACAGCGCAGGTGCTGCATGTACACGGGACCACCGTCGACTGGGCGTTGGTTCGCGAGTGGACAGCTCTGGCCGAGGAGCTTTTCCCTGGACAACCCCGGGTGCTGGCCTTGCCGTATCTGCCCAGCGCGCGCGGCGACAAGGATGTCCCGAACCCCGCCGTCGTCAACGCGACGGTCGCGGCCACCAGCGGCATCACCGACATCATCGCCGTCGATCCGCACAGCCCTGTCTGGCTGACCGCACTGCGGACCGGCAACCCGGCGATCCACGAGCACGTGCTCCCGCTGCCGAAGGTCGTGCGGCGGGCGGTAACGGTAGACGGACCGCCCTATCTGGGTGTCATCAGCCCCGACAAGGGCGCGGTCCGGCGGGCCACCGAGGTGGCCGAACTGCTCGAGGTGCCGGTATACATTGCGAGCAAGAATCGCGATCCGCGGACGGGCCACTTGTCCAACTACTCTTTCGAAGCCGATCTGGCTGCCGGCAGCTACCTAGTCGTCGACGACATCTTCGACGGCGGCGGCACTTTCGCCTTGTTGGCCGGAGCGGTGCCCGACGGGGTGACGCTCGATTTGTGGGTCACCCATGGCGGGTTCACCAAGCCTGGTTACTCCGCCGATGCGCGAAAACCGTACCGGCGCATCTACACCACCGATTCGCTGGGCAGTGCGGTCGAGGCCGGCGCTCAGGACGACCAGATTCAGGTGACGCCGCTGGCGCCGTGGATCGCCGACGTATTGACGCAGATAGGGGAGCGGCGATGAGCGTTCTGGACACCTTGCTGGCGACCGACGCCTACAAACTGGACCACCGCAGGCAGTATCCGCAGGGCACCGAGGTGGTGTTCTCCAACCTCACGGCGCGCGGTACCCGGATCCCGGATGTCGAGGTGACTGTATTCTTCGGCCTACAAGCCCTTCTCGGCGAAATCACCGAGCGGTGGAACGAATTCTTCAATCTCGACGACCCGGCACTGAGTGCCGTGCTTGCCGAGTACGACCGGTTCGTCACGGCACTGCTAGGCACCAACGAAGTAGGCACCGACCACTTCCGGGTGTTGCACGGGATCGGGCATATTCCGTTGCGCGTCAAGGCATTTCGCGAGGGCGCGCTGGTCCCGCTGCGGGTGCCGTATTTCACCGTCGAGAATACCGACCCGCGGGTGTTCTGGCTGACCAACTATCTGGAGACCGAGTTGTCCGCAGAGTTGTGGCAGCCGATCACCAGCGCGACGCTGGCTTGGCGCAACCGCACCCTGTTGGACGAGCGGGCGGCGGAGTCCGGGGACGTCGACGCGGTCGACTATCAGGGCCACGACTTCTCCTGCCGAGGGATGGCCGGAATCCACGCAGCCGCGGCCAGCAGCGCCGGCCACCTGCTCAGCTTCCGCGGCACCGACACGTTGTCCGCGGTCCGCTTCATCGATCGTTATTACCCGGGCGACAACGGAATCGTGGCGGGGTCCTGCCCGGCGACCGAACACAGCGTGATGTGTGCGGGCGGTCGCGACACAGAGTTCGAGACATTCGAACGGCTGATGGACCTCTATCCGAGCGGCACGCTGTCCATCGTCTCGGACACCTATGACCTGTGGCAGGTATGTACGGAATTCCTGCCCCGTCTCAAAGACAGGATCATGGCGCGCGACGGAAAGCTCGTCATACGCCCCGACAGCGGGGATCCCGAGCTGATCCTGTGCGGGGACCCGGGCGCTGCAGAGGGCAGCCCGGCACACCGGGGTGTGGTCAACCTCCTGGCCGACGAATTCGGGACCGTCGAAAATGCAAAAGGCTACCGGGATCTCGACCCGCACGTCGGGGCCATCTACGGCGACTCGATCACCTTCGAACGCGCCGACGCGATCACATCAAACCTGATG
>CBAAAS010000206.1:0-5834 GCA_964658855.1 uncultured Mycobacterium sp. | reverse complement strand
CAGGAGAAGCACGACATCGAGGTGGTGGTGGACCGCCTGACCGTCAAGGCCAGCGCCAAGCAGCGGCTCACCGATTCGGTCGAGACCGCGCTCAAGCTGGCAGACGGCATCGTGGTGCTGGAGTTCGTCGACCAGGAACACGACGCCCACAACCGCGAGCAGCGGTTCTCCGAAAAGCTGGCCTGCCCCAACGGGCACGCCCTGGCCGTCGACGATCTCGAGCCCCGGTCGTTCTCGTTCAACTCGCCCTATGGCGCCTGCCCGGAGTGTGTCGGTCTGGGCATCCGCAAAGAAGTCGATCCTGATCTGGTGGTGCCCGACCCGGATCGCACCCTGGCCGAGGGCGCGGTGGCGCCCTGGTCGATGGGCCACACCGCGGAGTACTTCACCCGGATGCTGGCCAGCCTCGGCGAGGCGATGGGCTTCGACGTCGACACGCCGTGGCGCAAGCTACCGGTCAAGGCCCGCAAGGCGATTCTGGAGGGCTGCGACGAGCAGGTACACGTCAAGTACCGCAACCGTTACGGTCGCACCCGTTCCTACTACGCCGACTTCGAAGGCGTGCTGGCGTTCCTGGAGCGCAAGCTGGATCAGACCGAATCCGAGCTGATGAAGGAACGCTACGAGGGCTTCATGCGTGACGTTCCGTGCCCGGTGTGCGAGGGCACGCGACTCAAACCGGAGATCCTGGCGGTCACCCTGGCCGCGGGTACCCACGGCGCGAAGTCCATTGCTGAGGTCTGTGAGCTGTCCATCTCCGACTGCGCGGACTTTCTCAACGGGCTCACGCTGGGTACCCGCGAGCAGGCGATCGCGGGCCAGGTGCTCAAGGAGATCCAGTCGAGGCTGGGCTTTCTGCTCGACGTCGGATTGGAGTACCTGTCGCTGTCCCGGGCTGCGGGCACGCTGTCCGGCGGCGAGGCGCAGCGCATCCGGCTGGCCACTCAGATCGGCTCCGGGCTGGTCGGCGTGCTCTATGTACTCGACGAGCCGTCGATCGGCCTGCATCAGCGGGACAACCGCCGGCTGATCGAAACCCTCACCCGACTGCGGAATCTGGGGAACACCCTGATCGTCGTCGAGCACGACGAGGACACCATCGCGCACGCCGACTGGGTGGTCGACATCGGTCCGGGCGCCGGCGAGCACGGCGGCCACATCGTGCACAGCGGTACCTACGCCGACCTGCTGACCAACAAGGAGTCGATCACCGGCGCCTATCTGTCCGGCAAGCAAAGCATTGCGGCCCCATCGATTCGGCGTCCGGTGGACAAGAAGCGTCAGCTGACGGTCGTGGGCGCCAATGAGCACAACCTGCGCGGCATCGACGTGGCGTTCCCGCTCGGCGTGCTGACATCGGTGACAGGGGTGTCCGGCTCCGGCAAGTCGACGTTGGTCAACGACATCCTGGCTTCGGTGCTGGCGAACCGGCTCAACGGCGCCCGCCATGTCCCAGGCCGCCACACCCGCGTCACCGGACTCGACCACGTCGACAAGCTGGTCCGGGTCGACCAGTCGCCGATCGGACGTACCCCGCGATCCAACCCGGCCACCTACACCGGAGTCTTCGACAAGATCCGCACGCTGTTCGCGGCGACCACCGAGGCCAAAGTTCGCGGCTATCAACCGGGCCGATTCTCGTTCAACGTCAAAGGAGGGCGCTGCGAGGCGTGCACCGGCGACGGCACCATCAAGATCGAGATGAACTTCCTGCCGGATGTGTATGTGCCCTGCGAGGTATGCGACGGCGCCCGGTACAACCGCGAGACCCTCGAGGTGCACTACAAGGGCAAGACCATCTCCGAAGTGCTCGACATGTCGATCGAAGAGGCGGCCGAATTCTTCCAGCCGATCACCAGCATCCATCGCTATCTGCAGACGCTGGTCGACGTCGGCCTCGGGTACGTGCGACTTGGCCAGCCGGCGCCGACGCTGTCGGGCGGTGAGGCGCAGCGGGTGAAGCTGGCCTCCGAGTTGCAGAAGCGCTCCACCGGGCGCACCGTCTACATCCTCGACGAGCCCACCACCGGCCTGCATTTCGAAGACATCCGCAAACTGCTCGACGTCATCAACGGCCTTGTCGACAAAGGCAATACGGTGATCGTCATCGAACACAACCTGGACGTGATCAAGACGTCGGACTGGATCATCGACATGGGTCCAGAAGGCGGCGCCGGCGGCGGAACCATCGTTGCCGAGGGCGCGCCGGAAGACATCGTGGCGGTGCCGGAGAGCTACACCGGCAAGTTCCTCGCCGAGGTACTCGCCGCCGGCAGAAAGGCGTCAGCAGGTACCACGAAGCGAACGACCAAGCGCCGCAAGGTCAGTGCTTGAGCCTGGCCGCCTCACGCACCCTCGACACTGACTGATTTAGACAGCGGCGACGGGAAACGCGGTTTGATGCGGACACCGTCGAGCCACGATGTGAGTTCGGCGGCGCGCCGCTTCAATGCTCGCCGCCCGTCGCGGCCGGGATCCTCCAGAAGTTGCACCTGGACTTGCGCCTCGCGATCTTGATACCAGCCGCCGACCACGCGTCCGTTCCACCAGGCGGTGGGCCCGGCATTGCCATTGCGGTCGAACACCTGACCGCGGTGGTCACCGAGATACCAATCTCGTTCGTACCAACCCATTGTGGTGACATCGAGGCCCGGCAACAGGGCTGCCGAAGGCGCGACCTCGGGTTCGATCTCCAAATCACCAGGCAGCACGTAGCCCGGGCCGGAGCCCAGGTCGACCACTACCGCCCCGATATCGCTCAACGCCGTGCGCGCCGCGGTCAACGTGGTGCCGAACCACCATTTGACGTCGGCGGCGGTGGCGGGCCCAAAGGTGTGCAGCCAGCGCCGCGTCAACTCGGTGACGGCGTCGACCGGCGTGGTGCGCTGGCCCACCCAGTCCGTGGTCGGCGCCCACCGAGGCTTCGACGTGGTCCAGCCTCCGTCGTTGGGTCCGCGCACAATCTCACCCCGCGCCGAGAGCACCGTCAGCACCCGTGGAGCTACCGGAACCATCCCGCCCCATGGTTTCCCGGGCGCGGGGTCATACGTTCCGGCGATCTCGGGAAGCGCTGAACGCAGTTCGGTGCTACTGAGCGGGCCATGCCGTCCGAGGTGGCCCAGAACAGCTGAACATGCCGTCGCCAGCCACTGCTCGCCGTCGACGGCGACCCCGGCCTTGTGCAGGTCGGCGACAAGTCGGCGATGTTCATTGGCGGCGACCCGGTTGCAGGCGGCGGACTGAATCATCGACAGGTCGTCGGCGCTCACGATCCACAGCGTCCGCCTCATCGCCAAATGCCTTACCAAGGACCGGCTTTGGTACAGCTCCTCTTCGAGGTCGGCCGCGACGAAGCCCGGGCATCGCGCCCATAGGGACAGGAAGGGCGTCGCGGGATCGGTGGCATGCAGGCCCACCAGTCCGGCGGTGGCGTGGGTGATCGAATCGGTCAGGGACAGAAAATGCCGGCTGATCAGGCGCCTTCGCCGCTCCTCGGTCGTAAATTCACGCACGGGGCACTGACCGCGGGCTCAGTGGCGGTCGTCCCGCATCGATTCGCGGATCTGGGCCAGCCGATCGGCGGCGGCACGCTGCCTCGCCTCGAACTGCTCGTCGACATCGCGGCCTTCGGGGGTCTCGGCATCTAATTCTTTTGCCCCGATCGATGTTTCGTAGCGCGACTCGATCTTCTCCCGAACGGAATCGAATGTCGGTACCCCGGAGTTGGTGTAGCCGGTATCGGCATCGGGGGCGGTACCTTCGGGCTGTTCGGGCATGCCGCTACCGTACCCGCGTCATCGACCGACCGGCTCGGCATGCGGAGTCGGTGTCGATGGCCACGACGGTGGCGACGGGATCCGCGGCACACCGGGTGTTTCCAGCCGGCCCGCCAGCCAGGGCAGCGCAGCGGCGAAAGCATTGCTGGCGAAGGGCCAGTCATGCTTTCCGGGCCGCGCGACGATCGTGCAGTTGATCCCGTTCGCGCGGCCGAGCTCGCACAACGACTCGGCCGCTGCGGTCACGTCGCCCGGCTTCGCCTCCCGACCGGTGACCGTCGTGTCGCCGGCGTCGGTCACTGAGATGACGTGATGACGCTTGGACGGAGTGCTCGCGGACACGTCGAACCAGCCCGAAACGCCGATGTATCGACCGTGTTTGGCGATCACGGTGGCCGGGTCGAAGGCGGCCCACGCATCGGCGTTGCCGCCGAACAACCGGGCGATGGTCTGCGCCTTGGTGCCTGTCTCCGGGCCCAGGTTGCCAGAGATGTCGACGAACGAGCTGAACAACTCCGGATGCATGACGGTGAGGTCGAGTGCGCAGGTTCCGCCCATCGACCAGCCGACGGTGCCCCAGTTCGCCGCGTCGGGGCTGACGCCGAAGCGCGAAATCATAAAAGGCACAACGTCTTTAGTGAGATGGTCGGCTGCGTTGCCGCGAATACCGTTGACGCATTCGGTGTCGTTGTTGAACGCTCCGCCGGAATCCACGAAGACGAACACCGGAGCGTTCCCTCCGTGGGTGGCCGCCAGGTCGTCGATCGTTTTCGCGGCATTGCCCGCCCGCAGCCAGTCCGCGGGCGTGTTGAACTCACCGCCGATCATCATCACCGTCGGCAGCCGCGGTGGGGGACTGCTGGCGAACCATGCCGGTGGCAGGTAGACGACTTCTCCACGGTGTTTGAAATGCGATGCGTCGTCAGAGATCAACACCGGCACGACACTGCCGTGGGTCGGCTGCAGGCCGGCGGCAGCCATCGCGGCGATACCGGCCGCATCGGTCTGGTCAGGCAGCGGACCGGCGGTCAGCTGATCCCACGCGGTTTGCACAGTGGGGAAATAGCCAACCCAGAGGTTGAGCGTCAGCGCGGCGCTGAGCAGACACAGCGGCACGGACACCAGCGCTGCGCTGCGACGCCACCAGCGTGCGGTGCGCCAGCCCAGGATCAGGATGGCGGCGGCGGCGCCGGTGCCACCGATCCACCACCACAGCAACTGGGGTGCCGGATCATCGGCGAGACCCCGATTTTCGATGTACCAATGCGACATACCGGCCAGGGCGGCGCCCAGCACCGCGGCGACCGGCAACGACAACAGACGCCACCGCCGTGATCGCCGCCCGATCGCCACCAGCAGCAGGGCGGCCGAAAACGCCTGGACTACTGCGGGCACCCACCCGTGCATCAACGAAGTGTGGTTGTCGGCCAGCACCGCAAAAGGGAGGTTCGCCGTTGAACCTGTCACGCGGTCCATTGTCGTCTTTTTTGCGTGCTTAGAGCACGACTTCAGCGGATCTGATTGCCCGCGTGTTGCGAACCGGCTAGCGCGGCTTGGCCAGCGGGAAGGGCAGCGTCTCGCGGATGCTTCGGCCGGTGATCAGCATGACGACCCGGTCGACGCCTATTCCCAGGCCGCCGGTGGGCGGCATCGCGTACTCCATGGCCTGCAGGAAATCTTCATCGAGCTCCATGGCCTCGGGATCTCCACCGGCGGCCAGATAGGACTGCTCCTCGAGGCGGCGGCGCTGCTCGACGGGGTCGGTGAGTTCGCTGTATGCGGTGCCCAATTCGACGCCCCACGCCACCAGGTCCCAGCGCTCGGCAAGCCCGGGCTCGCTGCGGTGCGGCCGGGTCAGCGGGGACACCGACAACGGAAAATCGATGTAGAAGGTCGGGTGCTCGGTGCGCGCTTCAACCAGGTGCTCGTACAGCTCGAGCACCACGGCGCCGGCGTCCCAGCGCGCCAGGTACGGGATCTGCACCGCGTCCGACAGCCGACGCAGCGTGGCCAGGTCGGTGCTCGCGTCGATGTGCTGGCCAAGCGCCTCGGACACCG
>CBAAAS010000205.1:1023-5842 GCA_964658855.1 uncultured Mycobacterium sp. | reverse complement strand
AGAGCACCGCGCAGATCGCGCTGACCGTCCTGCTGTTCACCAGCCTGGCCATCGCAGCGTCGGTGCAGGTGCTGGCCGATCCGCTGGCCGGCTTGCTCGACCGACTGGTCTTCTCGCGGGCGCCGTTGCTGCGCGCCGATCGAGAGACGTTGCGGCGCACTCAGTCCGCGCTGCCGCTGCGGCTTGCCGACCCGCTGGACGACTTCGATGACGAAACATTCGCCCGGCTGACCCGCCGCGCGCTGGGCCACTACGGCGACCTGTCCAAGCTGGTCGCCAACCCGCTGACGGCGTTGCCCGCGATCGACGAGCGACTGGCCGCGCGCGGCGCCCCGGATCAGCCGCTGGAGCGGGCCATCGAACTCAAGGCGCTGCTGGCCGACCGGATCGCGGCGCTAAAGCCTCGCGACGGTGGCGACTTCGGCACCAGTGAGCAGTGGCGGCACTACAACTCGCTGTACTTTCCGTACGTCGTCGGCGTGCGGGCCTACGCCCAGAACGCCACCGCCGCGGGCCTGGACCCGACCGCCCGGCAGGCGTGGCAATGGTTCGTCACCGACGTGCCGCAACGCTCGCTACACAACTGGCAGAACGCCGCCGCGAAGCTGATCGCCGCCGATCTGCGCGGCCGGGTGTCGGTCTCCAGCTAGCCGCCGAGGCTGATTAGCCCAGCTAGGCATGGAATAGGTGGCCTGGATCACTCCGTTGACCTCCGCATGGCAGTGCATGGCAGTGCCTGGCGTCGATCTGGCAGCCCCAGAACGGCAGGCTCAAAGGTGTCCGACCCGCAATCGCAAGGAGTTCCGACATGACCGCTGTTACTCCACTGACCGCCCGGCCCTTCGATGACTCGACCGACTCCCTGTTGCGGTTCGCAATGCGACTCGACGCAACGCTGAGCGGCGCGATCGGCCTGTTCATCGCCTTGATGGCGGATCCGCTCTCATCGCTGACCGGCCTGAGTTCTGTCGCCGAATTCATCGGTGGCGCACTGCTGGTGCTAGCCGGCCTTGCGGTGTACGCCCTCGCCGCGGCATCCGATTTGCGCCGCGTCGGAATGGGTCTCATTGCCGGCAATATCGTCCTGACGGTGGCGGCGCTTGCCGTGGTTGCCGTCGGAGCGTTGCCGCTGACCGAGACCGGGGTGGCCGCGACGCTGGTCACTGGCGGTTACTTCGCCCTGATGGGATACCTGCAATACCTCGGAGTGCGCCGCCTGCCGGCGTGACTCCCGTCCCGCCGGTGCGGGGCGCCGCCGTCAGAGGTTGCGGTGGGCGTCCCCGCATCGGCCTGTTGGCAATCTAGAGCTTGCGCAGCCGCAGCCGGTTGATGGAGTGGTCGGCGTCCTTGCGCAGCACCAGGGTGGCGCGCGGCCGCGTGGGCAGGATGTTCTCGATCAGGTTGGGCCGGTTGATCGAACGCCAGATTTCGCGGGCGGCGATCTCGGCCTGCTGATCGGTCAGCTCGGAGTAGTGGTGGAAGTGCGACGCAGGGTTGGCGAACGCCGTCGTGCGCATCGCGAGGAACCGCGAGATGTACCACCCCTCGATGTCCTCGATCCGCCCGTCGACGTAGAGCGAGAAGTCGAACAGGTCCGACACCATCAGCGTCGGGCCGGTCTGCAGGACGTTGAGGCCTTCGAGGATCAGGATGTCGGGGTGGCGGACCACCTGCTTGGCGTCCGGCACCCGGTCGTAGTGCAGGTGTGAGTACACCGGCGCGCACACGTAGTCCGAACCCGACTTCACCGACGTGACAAACCGCATCAGCGCCCGTCGGTCGTAGCTCTCCGGAAAGCCTTTGCGGTGCATCAGGTTTCGCCGACCCAGCTCGGCGTTGGAGTACAGGAACCCGTCGGTGGTCACTAGATCGACGCGCGGGTGATGGTCCCAGCGGGCCAGCAGCGCCTGCAGCACGCGCGCGGTCGTCGACTTTCCGACTGCCACGCTGCCGGCCACGCCGATGATGAACGGCACCGGACGGTCGGGAGCCTGCTGTGGCTCGCCTAGGAATTCGGCGGTGGCGGAGAACAACCCCTGGCGGGCCGCGACCTGCAGGTGCAGGAGCCGCGCCAACGGTAGGTAGACCTCTTCGACCTCGCGCAGGTTGACCTGCTCGCCGATACCGCGCAGACCGACGATTTCATCTTCGGTCAGCGGCTGCGGGGTTGACATACGGAGCGCGCGCCACTGACGTCGATCGAACTCCACATAGGGGCTCGGCTCGCTGGGCCGCGGCATGGCAGTCAGTCTTGCAGCCTTTGCTGTGTGGTGGGCGGCTGGGTGCACGCGGGACGGAGAAGGAGCCGGGAAAATAGTCGGCGAATAGACTCGGCAGGCGTGGACCCTGACGCGCTGATCCGCGAGTACCTGCTACTCGGTTTGCGTTTCGACCGGATCGAGTCGGGCTACGTCGACGCTTTCACCGGCGACCCGGCATTGCGCCAGAGCGTGGCGGCTGAGCCCGCCCCCGACCCGGTCGATCTGGTCCGGCAGGCCGGGCGGCTGATCGCCGCGTTGCCGGACGTGCCGCGGCGCAACGGGTTCGACCAGCAGCGCGCCGAGTATGTGGGCGCTCACCTGCGGGCGCTGGAGTGCGCGGCCCGCAAGTTCGCCGGCGAAGACATCGGGTTCGTCGACGAGGTCCACGCCTACTTCGATGTGCACATCAGCAAGGGCGACACCGATACCTATCGCCAGGCGCACGCCAGGCTCGACGAGGCACTGGGCGGCACCGGCCCGCTGGCTGATCGGATGGAAGCGCATCGCGTCGGCGAGGAAATCCCGCCCGAGCGGTTGGCAGCCTGCATAGAAGCCTTCTCCAGCGCGCTGCGCGACCGGGTCCGCGCCGAATATCCGCTGCCCGACGCCGAGACCGTCGACTACCAGGTGGTGACCGACAAGCCGTGGTCAGGTTTCAACTACTACCTGGGAGACTACCGCTCGACGGTGGCGGTCAACGCCGACCTCAAACAACTGATGTCCAACCTGCCCCGGCTGGTGGCTCACGAGTCCTACCCCGGACACCACACCGAGCACTGCCGTAAAGAGGCCGGGTTGGTCAACCGCAAGGGCCAAGCCGAGCAGACCATCTTCCTGGTCAACACCCCGCAATGCCTGATGGCTGAGGGCCTTGCCGACCTGGCGCTGTATGCGGCGATCGGCTCGGGCTGGGGGCGTTGGGCAGGCGAGATCTACGCCGATCTCGGGCTGCGCTTCGACGGCGAGCGTGCCGAGGCGGTATCCGAGGCGTCGGCGGCGCTGGCCGGTGTGCGGCAGGACGCGGCGTTGATGCTGCACGACGAGCATCGCGACGCCGACGAGGTCGCGGCGTTCCTGCGGCGCTGGCTGCTGGTCAACGACACCCGGGCCCGGCAGATGCTGCGGTTCCTGTCTTCGCCGCTGTGGCGCGCGTACACCAGCACTTATGTCGAGGGATACCGGCTGCTGCGCGGCTGGCTGGACGCCCGGCCCGCGGACGTGACCCTCGTCGAGCGGTTCGGCCGGTTGCTCGACGAGCCGCTGATCCCTTCCGCGCTGCCCGCCTGATCAATTCGCCTGGCCACGCTCGATAGACTGGACTTCGTGACTGCCGCACCCGACGCCCGTACCAAATCCGTCATGTCCGCGCCGCTGGCCGAAGTCGATCCCGACATCGCCGAGTTGCTCGGCAAAGAGCTCGGCCGCCAGCGCGACACGCTGGAGATGATCGCCTCGGAGAACTTCGTGCCGCGCGCGGTGCTGCAGGCCCAGGGCAGCGTGCTGACCAACAAGTACGCCGAGGGTCTGCCCGGCCGTCGCTACTACGGCGGCTGCGAGTACGTCGACGTCGTGGAGAACATCGCCCGCGACCGCGCCAAGGCGCTGTTCGGTGCCGACTTCGCCAACGTGCAACCGCACTCGGGTGCTCAGGCCAACGCCGCGGTGCTGCACGCGCTGATGTCGCCGGGAGAGCGGCTCTTGGGCCTCGACCTGGCCAACGGCGGTCACCTCACGCACGGGATGAAGCTCAACTTCTCCGGCAAGCTCTACGAGAACGCTTTTTACGGCGTGGACGACACCACTCATCTCATCGACATGGACAAGCTGCGCGCCCAGGCCTTGGAGTTCCGGCCGAAGGTGATCGTCGCGGGCTGGTCGGCATACCCGCGGATCCTGGACTTCGCCGCGTTCAAGTCGATCGCCGATGAGGTCGACGCCAAGTTGTGGGTGGACATGGCGCACTTCGCCGGCCTGGTCGCCGCCGGACTGCACCCCTCGCCGGTGCCCGACGCCGACATCGTGTCCAACACCGTGCACAAGACGCTGGGTGGCCCGCGGTCCGGAATGATCATGGGCAAGAAGGAATACGCCAAGTCGATCAACTCCGCGGTGTTCCCCGGCCAGCAGGGCGGACCGCTGATGCACGTGATCGCCGCCAAGGCGGTGGCGCTGAAGATCGCCGGCACCCCGGAATTCGCCGAGCGCCAGCAGCGCACGCTGACCGGTGCCCGAATCCTGGCCGAGCGACTGCTGGCCGCTGACGTCGCCAAGGCCGGCGTGTCGGTGGTCAGCGGTGGCACCGACGTCCACCTGGTTCTGGTCGACCTGCGTGATTCGCCGCTGGACGGACAGGCCGCCGAGGATCTGCTGCACGAGGCCGGCATCACCGTCAACCGCAATGCGGTGCCCAACGACCCGCGGCCGCCGATGGTGACGTCCGGCCTCCGGATCGGCACCCCGGCGCTCGCTACCCGCGGCTTCGGCGACGCCGAATTCAGCGAGGTCGCCGACATCATTGCCACCGCCCGGTTGGACGGCGAATTGGTCGGAGTCGCTCG
>CBAAAS010000205.1:0-1013 GCA_964658855.1 uncultured Mycobacterium sp. | reverse complement strand
CGCCGCCGACGTGCCGGCCTTGCGGGACCGCGTAACCCGTCTGGCCAGGGAGTTTCCTCTCTACGACGGCCTGGAAGACTGGTCGCTGGCCTAGCAGCAGCAAGTCGGAGAAACCCCCAACGGGGGATTTTACGAAACCTGTGTCCACGGGTTACAGTTACTTTTATGGCCGTGAGACCCGTCCCTGACGCACTGATGCTCGAACTCGATCCGGTGGTCGGCGAAAACCTCGATCGTCACATCGGTACCGAGCAGATCTGGTTCGCGCACGACTTCGTGCCGTTCGAGCAGGGTGAGAACTTCGCCTTCCTCGGCGGGCGGGACTGGGACGCGTCGCAGGTGACGTTGCCGAAAGCCATCACCGACGCGTGCGAGATCCTGCTGATCACCAAGGACAACCTGGCCGGCTACCACCGCGAATTCGTCGAGCACTTCATCCTCGAACTCAACTGGCATCAGTGGATCGGCCGCTGGACCGCCGAGGAGCACCTGCACGCGATCGCGCTGCGCGAGTACTTCGTGGTGACTCGCGAGATTGATCCGACCGCCAACGAACACGTCCGCTTCGAGCACGTTTCGTCGAAGGGGTATCGCGCCAGCGAGTACTCCAAGATCGAGACGTTGGTGTTCATGACTTTCTTCGAGGGTGCCAGCGCGGCCTTCAGCAACAACCTGGCGGCGCAGATCGAGGAGCCGGTGTTGGCCGGCCTGATCACCCACATCGCCCGTGACGAAGTGCGGCACGAAGAATTCTTCGCCAACCTGGTCGCGCACCTGCTGACGTACAGCCGTGACGAGACGGTCACCGCCATCGCCGCGCGCGCAGCCGAGATGGAGGTGATCGGCGCCGACATCGACGCCTACGCCGACAAGCTGCGAATCGTCGCCGACGCAGGCATTTTCGGGCCTGACCAACTGCGTCAGGTCATCTCCGACCGGATCACCGACTGGGGCGTGGCCGACGAGCCCGCGCTGCGGCAGTTCGTCAGCAGCTAGCCAGCCCCCTCGGCGCG
>CBAAAS010000204.1:0-5842 GCA_964658855.1 uncultured Mycobacterium sp. | reverse complement strand
CGGTCAGCTGACCACCCTGGTCGTAGCCGATGTAGCCGGGAGGCGCACCGACCAGCCGCGCCACCGAGTGCTTCTCGCCGTACTCGCTCATGTCGATGCGGACCATTGCCCGCTCGTCGTCGAACAAGAAGTCGGCCAGCGCCTTGGCCAGTTCGGTCTTACCGACACCGGTGGGTCCGAGGAACAGGAACGAACCGGTCGGCCGGTTCGGGTCGGCGACCCCGGCCCGGGTGCGGCGGACCGCATCCGAAACCGCAGCAACGGCCTTGCGTTGCCCGACGACGCGCCTGCCCAGCTCGTCTTCCATCCGCAGCAGCTTGGCGGTCTCGCCTTCCAGCAGCCGCCCGGCCGGGATGCCCGTCCACGCCGACACCACGTCGGCGATGTCGTCCGGGCCGACCTCTTCCTTGAGCATCACGTTTTCGCGGACGGACGCCTGCGGCACGGCGGCGTCGAGCTTCTTCTCGACTTCCGGGATGCGCCCGTAGCGCAGCTCGGCCGCCTTGGCCAGGTCGCCGTCCCGCTCGGCACGCTCGGATTCGCCGCGCAGTGTGTCCAGCTGTTCCTTGAGTTCGCGGACGACGTCGATGGCGTTCTTCTCGTTCTGCCATCTGGTTGTCAGCTCGGCCAGCTTCTCCTTCTGGTCGGCCAGTTCGGAGCGCAACTTCTCCAGTCTGTCGCGCGACGCATCATCTGATTCCTTGGCCAACGCCATCTCTTCGATCTCGAGCCGGCGCACCAACCGCTCGACCTCGTCGACCTCGACGGGCCGCGAGTCGATCTCCATCTTCAGCCGGCTGGCGGCCTCGTCGACCAGGTCGATGGCCTTGTCCGGCAGAAAGCGGGCGGTGATGTAGCGGTCGGACAGCGTCGCGGCCGCCACCAGCGCAGAGTCGGTGATGCGCACACCGTGGTGCACCTCGTAGCGGTCCTTGAGGCCACGCAGGATTCCGACGGTGTCCTCCACCGACGGTTCGCCGACGAACACCTGTTGGAAGCGCCGCTCCAGCGCGGCGTCCTTCTCGATGTACTTGCGGTACTCATCGAGAGTGGTGGCCCCGACCAGTCGCAGTTCGCCGCGGGCCAGCATCGGCTTGATCATGTTGCCGGCGTCCATCGCACCCTCGCCGGACGCACCGGCGCCGACGATGGTGTGCAGCTCGTCGATGAAGGTGATGATCTGGCCCGCTGAGTTCTTGATGTCGTCAAGGACGGCCTTGAGCCGTTCCTCGAATTCGCCGCGGTATTTGGCGCCGGCCACCATCGAACCCATGTCGAGCGAGACGACCGTCTTGTCGCGCAGGCTCTCGGGGACGTCGCCGTCGACGATGCGCTGGGCCAGGCCCTCCACGATCGCGGTCTTACCGACACCGGGCTCACCGATCAGCACCGGGTTGTTCTTGGTACGGCGGCTCAGCACCTGCACGACGCGACGAATCTCGTTGTCCCGTCCGATGACCGGGTCGAGTTTGCCTTCGCGGGCGCGCTCGGTCAGGTCGGTGGAGTACTTCTCCAGCGCCTGATAGGTGGCCTCGGGGTCGGGGTTGGTGACGCGGGCGCTGCCGCGCACTTTGACGAACGCGTCGCGCAATGCCTGCGGCGATGCGCCGTGACCGGTCAGCAGTTTGCCGACCTCGGAGTCGCCGGTGGCCAGACCCACCAACAGGTGTTCGGTGGAGACGTATTCGTCGTCCATCTCGGTGGCCAGCTGCTGCGCGGTGGTGATGGCCGCCAGCGATTCACGCGAGAGCTGCGGTTGCGAGTTGGCACCGCTGGCCTGCGGCAGCCGGTCCAGGATGCGTTGCGCTTCGGCGCGGATGGTGGCGGGCTCGACGCCGACAGCCTCCAGCAGCGGCGCGGCGATCCCGTCGTTCTGCGTGAGCAGGGCCAGCAGCAGGTGGGCCGGCCTGATCTCGGGGTTGCCGGCGGCAGTTGCCGCCTGAAGCGCCGATGTCAGCACCGCCTGCGTCTTGGTTGTCGGGTTGAAAGAGTCCACGACACCTCCATTTCTCTACTCAGAGCGGGCCCACAGGGGCCCGCCGCAAATGCTTGTCACGTTGTCCAACGCCGTCAAGGTTGAGTCTGTTCCGCTCAACTCTAACCAATTTGGGAATCTCAGTCAGCGGCTAGGCCGGATGGGGCTGGAACGCGGCCTGCAGTTGGGGGCCGTTGAATCCGCCGGGCGCCTGGCCGTAGAGCGCGAACTCGTAGACGGCGACTCGGAAGATCTGGCTCAACGTCGCCGAGATCACCGCCACCCCGAACATCAGCACCACCGCGACGGCCAGCAGGAGGTATCCCAGTACCGCCTGCCCGCCCTGCAGCAGGATGACCACGCCGACGATCGCCACCGACGCGATCGCAAAGCTGAAGCCGATGGTCACCAGGCTGATCGTCGCCGCGCCGGTGGCGCCCTCACCCCAGCGCGCCTTGACGATGGCCGCCGAGTGCTGCAGCGACCTCAACGGCCCAGTGTCCTCGAGCGCGATCACCGGCACGAGGAAGAACGTGGCGATCCCCCATGCGGCACCGGCGACCCCGGCCACGATCTTGCCCAGCAGCGGTACCCGGTTCCCGAACGCGCGCAGCAGCAGACCGAAGGTCGTCGACACCACCGTCCAGCCCAGGATCGGGCCGATCCGGCGCGCGGCCGCTGCCAACCCGTCGCGGACCCGGGTGTCCTCGCCGCGCATCGAGCGGGCCGCGCATGCGGCCAGCGCCACATTGAAGAACAGCGCGACGAACGTCGAGACATACGCCGACGCGATGCCGGCGGCGTAGATGACCGGGTCGTTGCGCTCGACGGTCTGGTGATCGAAGACACCGCGGGTGATCAGTGTCGGCGCCCAGATCGAGACCATCGCCAGGCTGGCGAAGATCGTCGACAGGAGCGGGAAGAGCGCAAGTGACGCGTCGTTTCTCAACACGTCCCAGCTCTGCCGGGTGAGTGCCCATCCGCGGGAGAACCTGCCCATCAGCGCACCTCCGGCTCGCCCGTGAGCGTTGATCGTAGGCCGCGGCAGCAGCCAAGGAGCCCTGATCGGATCGGCCGCCGACAAACCTGTTCGAACGTATGATCGATCAGTGGGTGACCTCGCATCGATCGGATACAACGGGCAGCCATTGCGCGACCCGCTCCGGGTGGTGCGCCCGCCTATCACCGTGCTGGTCGACCTGACCGTGCTGTTTCCCCGCGAGCCCCATCGCACCGGGCGCTATCACCCGAACGGTCTGCAACTGCACAAAGTCGTCGAGGGGCAGCTGAGCTGTTGGGGCATCTGCGAGCAGGGCGATTGGTGGGGGCTGGTGAGCTATCCGATCGTCTACGGGTCCAAGCGCAAAACTGTCACGCACTGGGTACCGGCATGGGTACTGCGTCGGCGCTGAGTCAATGCGAAGATTCAGCCCGTGACCACAAGTTTGGGCTCAGTGCTGACCACGCTCATTCCGCTGGCTCTGGTCATCTCGGTCTCACCGCTGTCGATCATTCCGGCGGTGCTGGTGCTGCAGACTCCCCGACCGCGGCCGACGGGGCTCGCGTTCCTCGGCAGCTGGGTGTTGGGGTTGTGCGCGCTGACCGCGGTCTTCGCCTCGTCGTCGGACGCACTGGACGGGCTGCGTAAGTCGCCGCCGACCTGGGCTTCGTGGCTGCGCGTCGTCCTGGGCCTGGCGCTGATCGCGTTCGGCGTCTACCGCTGGCTGTCCCGGCACGGTCATTCCGAATCGCCCAAGTGGATGCGAGCCTTTGACACCATGACGCCGCGACGCGCCGCGATCACCGGTCTGGTGCTGGTGGTGGTCAGGCTCGAGGTGTTGATCATGTGCGCGCTGGCCGGTTTGGCCATCGGCAGCGACGGGCTCGCCGTCGCCGACGAGTGGACGGCCGCGGTGATCTTCATCGTCACCGCCGCATCATCGGTGGCGATCCCGATCCTCGCCTACGCCGCTGCCGGCCATCGCCTCGACGATTCGATGACGCGACTCAAAGACTGGATGGAAACGAACAACGCCGCGTTGCTGGCGGCCGTGCTCGTCCTGATCGGTGCCATGGTCGTCTACAACGGCATTCACCCGCTGCTGCACCACGCCTAAACTCGGCGGCCGTGAGCCTCAACGACCGGGATGCGCTGGCGGTGTTGCATGCCGCCGTCGATCCTGACGACGGCAACGGGCTCATCGGCCGGTTCTACACCCGCTGGTTCTCTTTCGACGTCTCGCCGCGCGATCTGTTCCCGCCCGACATGGCCGCCCAGCGGGCGGCGTTCGCCCAAGCGCTGAAATGGCTGTACGGCGAACTGATCGCTCAGCGTTCCGACGAGCCGGTGGCGTTTTTGGCGCAGCTGGGTCGCGACCACCGCAAGTACGGGGTGCTGCCCGAGCATTACGAAACGCTGGGGCAGGCGCTCTATGCGACCCTGCGCGAGGCGCTCGCCGACGAGTGGACCGAAGCCGTCGACGCCGCCGCACGCCAGTCGCTGAACCTGTTCACCGGGGTGATGAGCGGGGCCGCCGAGGCGGAACACGGGCCGGCCTGGTGGGACGGCACGGTGGTCGAACATCTTCGGGTCTCCCGCGACCTGGCCGTGGTCCGGCTGCAACTGGACAATCCGATGCCCTATCACGCCGGCCAGTACGTCAATGTCGCTGTGCCGCAGTGCCCGCGGCGGTGGCGGTACCTGACGCCGGCCATCCCGCCGGACGAGACCGGGGCCGTCGAGTTTCACGTTCGGGCGGTCTCAGGTGGGCTGGTCAGCAATGCCGTCGTCAACGAGACCCAGGCCGGTGACCGGTGGCGGCTGTCCAGCCCGCACGGCGCCATGCAGGTCGACCGCGACGGCGGTGACGTGCTGATGGTGGCGGGTAGCACCGGGCTCGCGCCGCTGCGCTCGATCGTCATGGACCTCGCCCGCTGGGGCGAGAACCCGCGCGTCCACCTGTTCTTCGGTGGCCGCTACCCGTGCGAGCTCTACGACCTGCAGACCTTGTGGCAGATCACCTCGAACAATCCGTGGCTGTCGGTGACGCCGGTCTCCGAACTCAAGGCCGACCCGGTTTGGGCCGCCGACTACCCCGACGTGACACCGCCGCGTGGCCTGCACCTGCGCCAGACCGGCAAGCTGATGGACGTCGTCACCCGATACGGCAACTGGGGTGACCGTCAGATCCTGATCTGCGGCGGACCCGACATGGTGCGCACCACCAAGGACGTGCTGATCGCCAAAGGTGCGCCGCCGGAGCGAATCCAGCACGACCCGTTGTCCCGCTAGTCGCCAGGCGCCGACGATGCAGACCGCGAAGCGGTCTGAGGAGGAGGCGGCTAATTGGCATAGTCTCACTGGGTGCACATCGTCACGCTGAGCGACCCGTCATCGTCGGTAGAGGCCCAGTTCGTGCCGGAGGCCGGCATGATCGGCATCTCACTGACCGACTCGGGCACCGAGTTGCTCGGACAACGCCGTGGGCTGGACGCCTACGTGGCCAACGGTAAGACGATGGGTATACCGCTGCTGTATCCGTGGGCAAATCGGCTGGGCGCCAACACCTATGAGGCCGAGGGCACGACGGTCACGCTGACTGACGGCGAGTACGGGGTGCGGACCGACCCCAACGGCTTACCGATCCATGGCGTACTGGCCGCTTTTCCCAACTGGCGGGTGACCCACGAATCCGGCCACGAGCTCACCGGCGAGGTGGACTTCACCTCTGACGAGGAGTTGCTGGCCAGCTTTCCGTTTCCGCACCGGTTGGCGCTGACCATCACGCTGGTCGAGCGGACCTTGCGGCTGCGCGTCGCCGTGACCCCAACCGGTAAAGACGCAGTGCCGTTGTGCTTCGGATTCCA
>CBAAAS010000203.1:0-5895 GCA_964658855.1 uncultured Mycobacterium sp. | reverse complement strand
GCACCTGGGTCCAGTTCCGGGCCACGTAGAACATGGCCACCCTGGAGATCCTGCGCACCGGACCGCTGGCTCTCGTCCAAGACCTCGGACGGGTCGGGCTTGCGCACCTGGGCGTCACCCGGTCCGGAGCCGCCGACCGGCGTGCCCACACCCTGGCCAACCGACTGGTGGCCAACCCCGATGACCGCGCCACCATCGAGCTGACCATGGGCGGATTCGCCGCGCGAGTCCGTGGCGGCGACATCGACATCGCGGTCACCGGTGCTGACGCTCACGCAACGGTAGGTTCAACACTGTTTGGCGCCAACAGCATTCAGCACGTTCGCGACGGGGAATTGATCGCCCTGGGCATTCCGCAGTCCGGGCTACGCAGCTACTTGGCGGTGCGTGGCGGTATCGACGCGGCACCGGTGCTCGGCTCGCGGAGCCATGACGTCCTGTCGGGAATCGGGCCGGCGCCGCTGCAACCCGGCGACGTACTGGCGATCGCGGACCACACCGAGCAGTACCCCGAACTCGAACAGGCTCCGGTCGCGCCGATCGCCGACCAGCTCGTCGAACTCACCGTGGTGCCCGGTCCACGCGACGACTGGATCGCCGATGCCGACGCGCTGGTGCACACCGTGTGGGTGGCCTCCGACCGCAGCGACCGGGTGGGCATGCGGCTACAGGGACGTCCGCTCGCGCACCGCAGCCCGGGCCGACAACTGCCCAGCGAAGGCGCGACCCGCGGCGCGATCCAGGTGCCACCCAACGGATTACCGGTAATCCTCGGCCCCGACCACCCGGTCACCGGCGGCTACCCCGTCGTCGGCGTGATCGCCGACCACGACATCGACAAGGTCGCCCAGGTGCGCCCCGGCCAGCAGGTGCGACTGCGTTGGTCGCGCCCCAGGCCTGGGTGACCTCCGGTAGCGGCGAATCAGCTGAACTGGTAGACCAACAATGTGCATACCCAGGTTCACACCGCCCGCCTGGTCCACACCGCCGATCTGGAAAGCGACGCGCGGCAGCGCGCTCATGACATGGTGAGCGACGCGTTCGGTGGCGACTTCACCGACGTCGACTGGGACCACGCGCTCGGCGGCATGCACGCGCTGATCTGGCATCGCGGCGCGATCATCGCGCACGGCGCCGTCATCCAGCGCCGCCTGATTCACCGCGGCGTCGCCCTGCGCTGCGGCTACGTCGAAGCTGTTGCGGTGCGGGAGGATTGGCGCGGTCAAGGTCTGGGCATCGCGATTCTCGACGCATGTGAGCAGGTCATCCGCGGCGGGTATCAGCTGGGCGCGCTGAGCTCCTCGGACCGGGGCCGACCGCTGTATACGCTGCGGGGCTGGTTGCCGTGGCGCGGGCCGACGTCGGTGCTGGCACCCACCGGGCCGGCGAACACTCCCGACGACGACGGGTCGGTGTTCGTCTTACCGCTGCTGACCGACGTCGACCCGACCGCGGCGTTAACGTGCGACTGGCGCGACGGGGACGTCTGGTAGCGCGCCAACCGGGAGCAACGCCGCGGCAATTGGCCGGTAACGCCGCCGACATTCGGTTGGCATACACACTTCATATGAATCAGCCCGAGGAGCCGTCGCTGGTCGGCTACCGGGTGGCCGTCACAGCCGCGCGACGCGCCCGCGAGCTGTGCACCATGCTCCGGCGCCACGGCGCCACCGTCGCCAGCGCACCGGCAATCACCATGATCCCCATGTCTGACGACGGCCAACTACGTTCCAGCACAGAAGTATTGATAGACCAACCGCCCGACATCGTGATTGTCACAACCGGCGTCGGGCTGCGCGGCTGGCTGGCCGCCGCCAGCGAATGGGGCCTCGCCGATCGATTGACCGCAGCGCTTTCGCAAGCACGCATCGTGGCTCGCGGACCGAAGGCCACCGGCGCAATACGCGGCGCGGGACTGCGCGAGGAGTGGTCCCCGGAATCGGAGTCCTCCCGCGACATCTCGCAGTACCTGCGCGACTCCGGCATCAGCGGCTATCGCATCGCCGTCCAGATGCACGGCGCCACCGATGACTGGGACCCGTTTCCAGAGTTCCTCGACGAGTTGCGTTCCGCGCGGGCCGACGTCATCCCGATCAGGGTGTACCGATGGAAGCCGGCGCCCGCCGGCGGCGAGTTCGATCAGCTGATCCAGGGGATCGCCCATCGCGAGTTCCACGCAGTGAGCTTCACGTCGGCGCCCGCTGTCGCCGCAACGTTGATGCGCGCCGCCGAGCTCCGGATCTCGGGTCAACTGCTCGACGCCTTGCGCTCCGATGTGCGGGCCATGTGCGTCGGCCCGGTGACCGCGGCGCCACTACTACGACTGGGCGTTCCGGCTTCGTGGCCGGATCGCATGCGATTGGGCGCGCTGGCCCGCCACATCGTCGACGAGTTGCCCGGACTACACACCCTGCGTGCGGCGGGTCATCGGATCGAGATCCGCGGTTCCCGCGTGACGGTCGACGACACCGTGCAGTCGCTGTCGCCGGCGATGATGGCCATCCTGCGTGCGCTGGCGCTTCGCCCGGGATCAGTAGTCGCCCGCAGCGAACTGCTCCGCGCCCTGCCGGGCAGTGCCGCCGATCCGCACGCGGTCGACACCGCCGTACTCCGGCTGCGAAAAGCACTGGGCGACAGAAACATTGTCGTCACAGTGGTCAAACGCGGCTACCGGCTGGCGATTGACGAAAGTTCCGGAGCGGCCTAGCTCGCCGAGTTTAAAGCATCAGTTGACGCCGACGTTATTTTATTCAGCACCTCGGAAGTTCACAGAATTTTCTGAGCTCTTGCCTACGGTCCTCTTAGCTGCTTATTATGTGATCCGGTTCACACAGGAGCCCATCGCCCGGGGGGGCGTGCCAAATCACGAAAAAAGCGAATGGGGTTTCTCCCTATGAAAAATCGTCGTATTCCTTTGAGTGCCGCCGTAGCCGGCGGTGGGCTGCTGGCCGCCGCGTTCTTGCAGGCGGCTGAGGCTGCCGCCGACATCAGTGGCGACGCCTTCACGATCGGCGGCACCACCTTGGACCCCATCGGCGGTTACAACGACATCATCCCGCTGTTCGGCGATGCGCCGCTGCTGCAGCTCGGTGGTGGCAACCTGGTTCTGGCGGGGCCTTTTGTGGATGCCAACTTTGCCAACCCCCAGGACTTCGAGGCGTACAACAGCGACGGCACTCTCCTCGGGCAGGTCGACACCAACCCCACCGCCTCGAACATTCTCGGCATTGACAGCGCGCAGTTCACCGTCACCTCTACCGACCCGGTCACCGGAATCACTGCCGACCAATTGCCTACCGACGGAACCGTTTACAGCATCACCAACTTCGGCTCCGGCTACGAGAATGTCTACGAAGCCGTCCCGACCGGGGGTGTCGGCCCGGCCGATATCCAGGACACGTTGGTGACGCCGCTGGGCAACGTTCCCCTGTCGACCGCGTTCGACGCCACCAAGGAGCTCAACCCGAGCACTCCCCTCGACGGTCTTGACACCAGCTCGGGCGCCGGTCTGCTCGGCCCCGGTGCCGACTTGAGCCTGCACGCCTTCACGATCGGTGCCATCACCTTCGATCCCGGCAACAACGGGTTCCAGGAGATCATCCCGCTGTTCGGTATCGCGCCGATACTCGAGATCGGCGGCGGCGACTTGCCGTCCGTCAACGGGCTTGCCGCGCCGCTCGGATATCCGTCGACCGACACCCTAGAGGCCTACAACAGTGACGGTATCGGCCTCGGAAACGTCACCGTCGGCGTGAACGCCTCGAACATTTTGGGCATCGACAGCACGCAGTTCGCCGTCCTACAAGACAGCCCTCTCGGCGATACCGATGCATTGCCCGCGGTGGGGACGATCTACAGCGTCACCGGTCTGGGTTCTGGCATCGAAAACGTCTACGAAGCCATCCCGAACGCTGACGGCACTGCCGCTTCCAGCATCACCGACACGTTGGTCACGCCGCTGGGCAACATCAACGTGCCGACGAACTATGACGCCATCAAGGAGCTCGACCCGACCGACACCTTCAAAGGTCTTGACGTCGGGGGCACAGCCGCGGCCGCCGGAGCCAGCGCCAATGCCTTCACGATCGACGGCACTACTTTCGACCCCGGTAGCGGCGGGTTCGACCACATCATGCCGCTGTTCGGAATTGCGCCATTGCTGGAGATCGGCGGCGGTCATATCACGACACCACCCCCGATCTTCTTCATTCCCGGCCTGAATATCGTTCCTGCACAACAGGAACTCGAGGTGTACAGCGGCGGTTCTGACGTGGGTTCTGTCAACACCGAAGTGGATAGTGCGGACATTTTAGGTATCGACAGCACGCAGCTCACCGTCCTGGGTGCCGCCCCGACCTCGGACATCGTCCAGGGCGCGCTCGGCAGCAATACCGATATCAGCTTCGGCGCAGCCGCCCCGATCACCGAAGGTGACCTCGCAAACGCTCTCGCCAGCAGCGGCCTCACGTTCAACGGTGAAATCACCTCCCAGGAGGTCATCAATGCTCTTGGTCACACCCCCATCGCCGGCGACCTCGGCATCACCGACCCCATCTACAGCAACACAGGCAGTTTCAGCTTGAGCGACGTCGCCGCCGGCATCACCTTCAACCCAACCGATGCCGCGGATGCCTTGAACGGCATCAGCACTGCTGACCTGCCGGACGTGGGAACGGTTTTCAGCGTCACCGATTTGGGTGGCGGCTTCGAGAATGTCTACGAAGCCATCCCGAATGCCGCCGGCACCGCCGCGTCCAACATCACCGACACTTTGGTGACGCCGTTCGGCAACCTCGACCTGTCCAGCCCGTTCGACGCCATCGCGGAACTCATGCCCGGCAATGCCGCGGCCGGTGTCGACCTCCTCAGCAACCTGTTCTGAGATCCAGGCTCGAATCCGGTGGGACCCAACGGCTCCACCGGATTCGTGCTATCCGCTCAGGCGAAAGCCTGCTCGGCATCCACCCCAACGACGCGAAGCAGATTGACCACCTTACGGTCAAGTCCCTCACCGACTTTGGATACCTCGTCAATGCCGAGGCTGCCGAACGCGGGGCCGGGCTGGTCCATCGTGAAGATCGCGTTGCCGTCGCCGTCTGTATAGACCAGCATCCGCAGCGGGGCATACAACAACGCCTTCGGGTCGTGGCGGTACATCGTTTCGGCGATGACGTGATTGCCGATCAGATATTCGATCGCCCGGGTGCGATGCCCTGCGAGACTGAACAATTCGGTCGCATCGATCTTCGCGTAGACCATCAATTCGTTCGGCGCGTTCTTCGTCGCCGTCGCAAGAACGTCATCCCAGTCGCCGCCTGATTCCGCGATTTTCGCGAAAGCCGCCCGGTCGACCGGTGGGGCCGCCCGCTCCAACGCGGCAACAAATTCGTCGAAGGGCACGCCGGTGGCGAGGTCGACACGGGTCATCTCGTGTTGTTCACGGTGAAAGGACATCGGATTCGCTTCCCGTTGGTTCAGTGACCGAACTTGTTATTCACTAGCATATGGTTCGGTGAACGAACCCGCAAGGGTAAGATCGCCCACGTGGCCCTGCCCCGTGAATACAGCGACGAGATCTGTCCGATCGCCCGATCTCTCGAGATCGTCGGCGAACGTTGGACGTTGCTCGTGATCCGCGACGCCTTCTACGGGGTGCGCCGGTTCAGCGACTTTCGCGCTCATCTCAATATCCCAAAAGCCGTTCTCTCCGAACGCCTTTCGCTCCTCGTCGGCGAAGGGGTGCTGGTCAAGGAAGCGGGCGGGCGCGGTCGCGATGAATACGCGCTGAGCCCGAAGGGCCGGCGGCTGTGGCCGGCGATTTGGTCGCTTGTCACTTGGGGGAACGAGAGCTACGTCGACCAGTCGCAACGGCGCACCTACCGGCACGCGGACTGT
>CBAAAS010000202.1:0-5899 GCA_964658855.1 uncultured Mycobacterium sp. | reverse complement strand
TTCATTGCGGCGTTACCTCCGGCACAGCAGCGGGATTCGTGCTTCGGACGGTATGAGCGGCATATTGATGACGTGAGCGACGGCGTGGCCAGGATCAATGCGCACGTAGTTGCCCGCACCCCACTGGTATTCCTCGCCGGTTATCTCGTCACGCACCCAAAAACGCTCATGCTGCTCCATACCCAATGCGGCCATGTCCAACCACAGCGTGGCCTGCTCCGGGCCGAAAGCATTGAGCGTCACAACAACGAGCACGCAGTCGCCGGTGATCGGGTCGAACTTGCTGTACGCCAGCAACGCGTCATTGTCGATGGTGTGGAAGGTGATGTTGCGCAGTTGCTGAAGGGCGGGATGGAGACGACGAATGTTGTTCAGCCGCGCGATGAATGGCTCCAGCGATCGCCCTGCCGCCAACGCGCCGGTGAAGTCGCGGGGCCTTAACTCGTATTTCTCCGAGTCGAGGTACTCCTCGCTGCCCTCGGCGACGGCATGCCCTTCGAACAGCTCGTAACCGGAATACACCCCCCAGGTGGGGCTCAGGGTCGCGGCCAGCACCGCCCGTATCGCGAACATGCCCGGCCCGCCGTGCTGCAGGCTGGCGTGCAGGATGTCGGGGGTGTTGACGAACAGGTTGGGCCGGCGGTAGTCGGCGATCTCCGGAATCTGCTCGCCGAATTCGGTGAGCTCCCACTTGGCGGTGCGCCAGGTGAAGTAGGTGTAGGACTGGGTGAATCCCAACTTGGCCAAACCGTATTGGCGAGCCGGCGGGGTGAACGCCTCCGACAGGAACAGCACGTCGGGATCGGCCGCTTTGGCCTGAGCGATCAACCACGCCCAGAAGTTCGGCGGCTTGGTGTGCGGGTTGTCGACGCGAAAGATCTTGACGCCGTGGTCCATCCAGTGCCGCACCACACGAAGTACCTCGTCGTAGAGACCGGCGGGGTCGTTGTCGAAGTTGATCGGGTAGATGTCCTGGTACTTCTTCGGCGGGTTCTCGGCGTAGGCGATGGTGCCGTCCGGTAACTCGGTGAACCACTGGCGGTGGTCTTTGGCCCACGGGTGGTCGGGCGCGCACTGCAGCGCCAGATCGATCGCCACCTCCAAGCCGAGGTCCTCCGCGGCCGCCACGAACTTGTCGAAGTCGGCGATCGTGCCGAGCTGCGGATGTATCGCGTCGTGCCCGCCCTCGTCGCTGCCGATCGCCCATGGCGAGCCGACGTCACCGGGCGCGGCCGTCGCGGTGTTGTTGCGGCCCTTGCGGTGCACCTTGCCGATCGGATGGATCGGCGGCAGGTAGACCACGTCGAAGCCCATCTGCGCGACCCGTGGCAGGGCCGCGGCCGCGGTCGCGAAGGTGCCGTGCACCGGGTTGCCTTTGGCGTCCCAGCCGCCGGTCGAGCGCGGGAACAATTCGTACCAGGACCCGAAGCTGGCCAGTGGACGGTCGACCCACACCCCGTACTGCTCGCCGCGGGTGACCAGTTCGCGCAGCGGATACTGCGCGAGGAGTTCGTCGATCTCGGGGGTCAACGCCGGCGCGGCGCGCGAAACCGGATCGCCGGGAGTGCGCAGCGCGTCCGCGGCCTTCAGCAGTGGCTCGCGCTGGCCGCGCGGCACCCCGGCCGCGGCACGCTCCAGCAGCTGCGCACCGACCAGCAGTTCGTTGGACAGCTCGGTCTCGCCCTGACCGGCGTCCAGTTTGGCCTCGATGGCGTGGCGCCAGGTGTGGATCGGATCGCCCCAGCCGTCCACGCGATAGGTCCAGAGCCCCACTGCGTCCGGAGTGAAGGTCCCGTGGAAGACGTAGGGCTCGACGCCGGGGGTCATCGGCACGTGCAGCGGCTTGACCCGCGGGGCCGGGTCGACGGCCGGCTCGACTGCCGACGAGGCCTTCGCGGGCGCCTGCACCGCTTTGAGTCGACGCGTTTCACCCACCTGCGGATAGCGCGCCCCGAGGTAGCGCACCACCAGCGTGGCCGCCACCGCGTCGTGGCCTTCGCGCCATACCGACGCGCGAACCGGAACCACCTCGTCGATCACGGCTTTTGCCGGATAGGCGCCGCACGACACGACGGGTGCGACGTCATCGATCTCGACACGACCGGGCACCGATACTCCTTCTGGGCTAGTCGGTTGTCGTTCTGGGCGCGGTCGAACCGCTACCTGCGCGTCTTCGGCCGGCTTTGCTTTGCAACCCTTTGCGCCCAATACCCACCGTAGTGTCGAGCCACACCTCGCGTCGGGTCGCGCGCGTCGTTCGTGACGCGAAACGTTCCTTGGCGTCAGTAAGGTTGTGACGTGTGAAAGCCCTCCGTCGGTTCACGGTCCGTGCCCACCTTCCGGAACGCCTGGCGGCGTTGGAGCAGTTGTCGACCAACCTGCGATGGTCGTGGGACAAACCGACCCAGGATCTCTTTGCCGCGATCGACTCGGCGTTGTGGGTGCAGTGCGGGCAGGATCCGGTCGCCCTGCTGGGCGCGGTCAGCGCGGCTCGACTCGACGAGTTGGCCCTCGACGGCGGGTTTTTGGACTGGCTGGACCGGTTGGCCGCGGACCTCAACGACTATCTGACCCGTCCGCAGTGGTACCAACAGCAACAGACCAACGGCACCCGGATGCCCAACGGCATCGCGTACTTCTCGATGGAGTTCGGCGTCGCGGAGGTGTTGCCGAATTATTCGGGCGGATTGGGAATCCTGGCCGGCGATCACCTGAAGGCCGCATCGGATCTCGGGCTGCCGCTGATCGCGGTCGGTCTGTACTACCGCTCCGGTTACTTCCGGCAATCGCTGACCGCGGACGGCTGGCAACACGAGAACTATCCCTCGCTGGATCCGGCCGGGCTGCCGCTGCGGCTGCTCACCGACGCCGCGGGCGCGCCGGCGCTGGTCGAGCTGGCGCTGCCGGAATACGGCTCGCTGCGGGCGCGGATCTGGGTGGCGCAGGTCGGACGGGTGCCGCTGCTGCTGCTGGATTCCGACATCCCCGAGAACGAGCACGACATGCGCGGGGTCACCGACCGCCTTTACGGCGGTGACCAGGAACATCGCATGCAGCAGGAGATCCTCGCCGGGATCGGCGGTGTGCGGGCCATCCGCGCGTTCACCGCGATCGACGAACTGCCCGCGCCCGAGGTGTTCCACATGAACGAGGGCCACGCCGGTTTCCTCGGCGCCGAGCGGATCCGCGAACTCGTCGACGCCGGGTTGGATTTCGACACCGCGCTCACCGTGGTGCGATCCAGCACGGTGTTCACCACCCACACTCCGGTGCCGGCCGGTATCGACCGGTTCCCGGTGGAGATGGTGCAGCGGTATTTCGCCGGAAGCACCGCGGACGGCGCGGGCGTCGCCGCCGGGTCGGTGCTGCTGCCCGGCGTACCGGTCGGGCGGATCCTCGCGTTGGGCGCCGAAGACGACCCGGAGAAGTTCAACATGGCCCACATGGGCCTGCGGCTTGCCCAGCGCGCCAACGGTGTTTCGCTGCTGCACGGTCAGGTCAGCCGGGACATGTTCAACGAGTTGTGGGCCGGGTTCGATGCGGACGAGGTGCCGATCGGGTCGATCACCAACGGCGTTCATGCCCGCACCTGGGCGGCGCCGCAGTGGTTGCAGCTGGGCCAGGAATTGGTCGGATCAGACTCGTTCAGCGACCCCGGTGTCTGGCTGCGGGTCAACGAGGTCGACGGCGGTCACCTGTGGTGGATCCGGTCGCAGCTGCGCGCTCTGCTGGTCGAGGACGTCCGGGCGCGGCTACACCGCAGTTGGCTGGTTCGCGGTGCCCCGGAAGCCGAATTGGGTTGGATTTCCACGGCATTCGACCCGAACGTGTTGACGATCGGGTTCGCCCGCCGGGTACCGACCTACAAGCGCCTGACGCTGATGCTGCGCGACCCCGACCGGCTCGAGCAGCTGCTGCTCGACGAGGAGAAGCCGATCCAGCTGATCGTCGCCGGTAAGTCCCACCCCGCCGACGACGGCGGCAAGGCGCTGATCCAGCAGGTGGTCCAATTTGCCGACCGGCCCGAGGTGCGGCATCGGATCGCGTTCCTGCCCGACTACGACATGTCGATGGCCCGGCTGCTGTATTGGGGCTGCGACGTCTGGTTGAACAACCCGCTGCGACCGCTCGAGGCGTGTGGCACGTCGGGGATGAAGAGCGCCCTCAACGGCGGCCTGAACCTGTCGATCCTCGACGGCTGGTGGGACGAGTGGTACGACGGCGAGAACGGCTGGGCGATTCCGTCGGCCTCCGGTGTCAGCGATGAACGCCGCGACGACCTGGAAGCCGTGGCCCTCTACGACCTGCTGCAGAAGTCTGTCGGGCCGAGGTTCTATGAGCGCGACGAGCACGGCGTGCCGCGCCGGTGGATCGAGATGGTCCGCCACACTCTGCAGACGCTCGGTCCAAAAGTGTTGGCCTCCCGGATGGTTCGCGACTACACCGAGGGTTACTACCTGCCGGCCGCTGAGTCGCTGCGCAGGACGGTCGCCGGCGATGGCCAGGCGGCGTTCGATCCCGCCCGCGAGTTGGCGTCCTACCGGCGGCGCGCTTTCGAGGAGTGGCCGCACATCCGCGTCACCGACGTCGACAGCACCGGGCTACCGGACACGCCGATCCTCGGGTCGAAGCTCACCTTGACCGCAACCGTCCAGTTGGCGGGTCTGCGGCCCGATGAGGTCACCGTCCAGGCGGTGGTCGGCCGGGTCGAGGTCGGCGACGTGCTGGTGGACCCCGTCACCGTCGACATGCCCTACACCGGAACGGCTTCCGGCGGCGACCACGTCTTCGCGACGACGACACCGCTGCCGGTTGCCGGGTCAGTGGGCTACACCGTGCGGGTGCTGCCGCATCACCCGATGCTGGCCTCGGCCGCCGAGCTGGGGTTGGTCACGCTGGCCTGAACGATCTTGTCCAGCTCAACAGAACTCGAGGTCGACACCCCACTGCCCGTACCCGCGGTAGGGCGGAGAGTCTTGGGCGGGGCCGACTTTCGGGTTCCAGTACGTGACGCTGAACGGGCCACCCAAGGCTTCATGGGCGTCGACGATGCGGCCTTCGCCACCGCTGTCCGGGTCGAACCGCGACCAACTGATCGACCGTAGGGACGGCGGCATGCTCGGCGTGCAGCCGCGCTGCACCTGGTTGTAGATCGCCGTCACCGCTTGCTCTGCATCGGCCTGATCACCGGGCTCGGCCTGCGCCACCGGAGCCGAGGCGATGCCGACTACCAGCAGGGCCGAAATCGCGAGAAATCTATTCATAGGACTGTTCCTACCTCGCGCGGCTGCTCGTGGTCGTGGTTTGTCACGCGGCCGCATCGGTGGTCGGCCAGAACGGCGGCAGCGAGGCGCGCAGGTAGTTGCCGTAGCGGGCGGTCGCCATCCGCGAGTCCAGCACCGCGACCACGCCGCGGTCGTCGATGCCGCGCAGCAATCGGCCCGCGCCCTGAGCCAGCAGCAGCGCGGCATGGCTGGCTGCGACGGCCATGAAGCCGTTACCCCCGGCCGCGGCCACCGCCCGCTGCCGGGCCGACAGCAGCGGATCGTCGGGACGCGGAAACGGGATGCGGTCGATGATGACCAGTGACAGCGACGGGCCGGGCACGTCGACGCCCTGCCACAGCGACAAGGTGCCGAACAGCGACGTCGCCGGGTCGGCGGCGAACTGCTCGACGAGCGTGGTGGTGCTGTCTTCGCCCTGACACAACACCGGCATCGACAACCGGTCGGCCATCGCGTCGGCGGCCGCGCGGGCCGCGCGCATCGACGAGAACAGCCCGAGCGTTCGTCCGCCTGCGGCAGTGATCAGTTCGGCGATCTCGGTCAACTGCTCGGCGGTGCCGGTGCCGTCGCGGCCGGGCGGCGGGAGCTGCGCCGCGACGTAGAGGATTCCGGCT
>CBAAAS010000201.1:2207-5908 GCA_964658855.1 uncultured Mycobacterium sp. | reverse complement strand
TTCAGCCGCAACTGGTCGGGCTGATACCACCGCAGATCGCCAGCCAGGAAGTCAACCGCGAGCTGACGCTGAAGAACTTCGCCACGAATCTCGGAATCAACAAGCAGTCCGAGCTCGCCAACGACAACCCGGCCGCGCTCGGGCAGGCCTTCGACAAGTCGAAGAACGACGACCTGTTCTATCTGCCGCCGGAAGTGTTCGACAACCCCGATTTCAAACGCGGACTCAAGCTGTTCTTGTCGCCGGACGGCAAGGCGGCGCGGATGATCATCATCCACGAAGGCGACCCGGCCGAGCCCGCGGCCATCTCCCGCGTCGAGCCGATCAAGCTCGCCGCACACGAAGCCGTCAAGGGCACTCCCCTGGCGAACTCCAGCTTCTATCTCGGCGGTACCGCCTCGACCTACAAAGACATCGAGGACATGGCGAGTTACGACATCTTGATCGTCGCCGTTGCCTCGCTGAGCCTGATCCTGTTGATCATGATGCTGATCACCCGAAGCCTGGTGGCCGCGATCGTCATCGTCGGCACAGTGGCGTTGTCCCTGGGCGCGTCGTTCGGCTTGTCCGTGCTGCTGTGGCAGTACATGCTGGGCATCGAATTGTATTGGGTGGTACTGCCTTTGGCGGTCATCCTGCTACTGGCAGTCGGATCGGACTACAACCTGCTGCTGATTTCGCGGTTCGAGGAAGAGATTCCCGCCGGACTGAAGACCGGCATCATCCGCGCGATGGCCGGCTCCGGCTCGGTGGTGACCGCCGCGGGTCTGGTGTTCGCGGTGACGATGTGTGGATTCGTGTTCAGCGGTCTGCAGACGCTCGGCCAGATCGGCACCACGATCGGTCTCGGGCTGCTGTTCGACACATTGATCGTGCGTTCGTTCATGACACCGTCGATTGCGACCTTGCTCGGCCGGTGGTTCTGGTGGCCGGTGCGGGTGCGCCCGCGCCCGGCCAGCTCGATGCTGCAGCCCTACGGGTCGCGTACGGCCGTTCGTCAGCTCCTGCTGTGGGACGACCCGGAAGACGACCGCGTCACACAACGTTGACGTCCGGTCACACCGGGCGCACCATGTGTGACATGCGTTATGTCGTTACCGGCGGTACCGGGTTTATTGGGCGCCGTGTGGTGTCCCGTCTGCTAGACGCCAGCCCGGACGTCGAGGTGTGGGTTCTGGTCCGCCGCTCTTCACTCGGCCGCTTCGAACAGTTGGCAAAAGAGTGGGGAGACCGGGCAAAGCCGCTGGTCGGCGAGCTGACTGAGCCAGGGCTTGGGCTCGGTGACGAGGCGATCGCTGAACTCGGAGACGTCGGCCACGTGGTGCATTGCGCGGCGATCTACGACATCACCGTCGCCGAAGCCGAGCAACGCGCTGCCAACGTGGAGGGCACTCAGGCCGTCATCGACTTGGCCCGCCGACTCGACGCGACGCTGCATCACGTGTCGTCGATCGCGGTGGCCGGCGACTTCCGCGGCGAGTACACCGAAGACGACTTCGACATCGGCCAACAGCTCCCAACGCCGTATCACCAGACGAAATTCGAAGCCGAATTGCTGGTGCGCTCGACATCGGGGCTGCGATACCGGATCTACCGGCCGGCGGTGGTGGTCGGCGATTCGCGCACTGGCGAGATGGACAAGATCGACGGGCCGTACTACTTCTTCGGCGTGCTGGCCAAACTGGCCATCCTGCCCCGGTTGACGCCGATGATGTTGCCCGACACCGCCCGCACCAACATCGTGCCCGTCGACTACGTCGCCGACGCCCTGGTCGCGCTGATAAACGCCGACGGCTCGCCCTCTTGGGACGGCCGAACCTTTCATCTCACCTCACCGAAAACCATTGGGCTGCGAGGCATTTACCGAGGGGTCGCGGCCGCAGCTGGTTTGCCGCCGCTGCGCGGGTCGCTGCCACGATCGGTGGCGGCGCCGGTGCTCAAGGTTCGTGGCCGGCCCAAGGTGTGGCGCAACATGGTCGCCACCCAACTGGGCATCCCGGGCGAGGTGCTCGACGTTGTAGACCTTGCTCCCACATTTATTTCCGAGCAGACGCAGAAAGCGTTGCGCGGCACTGGAATTGCGGTGCCGGAGTTCGGCAGCTACGCGCCGGCGCTGTGGCGCTACTGGGCCGAGCATCTCGATCCCGACCGGGCCCGGCGCGACGATCCGGAGGGCGCGTTGGTCGGCCGCCACGTGATCATCACCGGAGCGTCCAGCGGTATCGGCCGAGCGTCCGCGATCGCGGTCGCCGAACGGGGCGGGACCGTATTCGCGCTCGCCCGCAATGCTGACGCGCTCGACGATCTGGTCACCGAAATTCGCGCCAACGGCGGTCAGGCCTATGCCTTCACCTGCGACATCACCGATTCCGGGTCGGTGGAACACACTGTCAAAGACATCCTGGGCCGCTTCGATCACGTCGACTACCTGGTCAACAACGCGGGCCGGTCGATCCGCCGATCGGTGGTCAACCAAACCGACCGGTTGCACGACTACGAACGCGTGATGGCGGTCAACTACTTCGGCGCGGTGCGGATGGTGTTGGCGTTGCTGCCGCACTGGCGCGAGCGCCACTTCGGTCACGTCGTCAATGTCTCCAGTGCCGGCGTGCAGGCGCGCAGCCCCAAGTACAGCGCTTACCTGCCCACCAAAGCCGCGCTCGACGCGTTCTCCGAAGTAGTCGCCACCGAAACGCTCTCTGATCACGTCACATTCACCAACATCCACATGCCGTTGGTTGCCACCCCGATGATCAAACCGTCCCGGCGGCTCAACCCTGTTCCGCCGATCACCGCCGAACATGCCGCCGCGATGGTGGTTCGTGGGCTGATCGACAAGCCCGCACGGATCGACACCCCGCTGGGCACCCTGTCCGAGGCCGGTCACTACTTCGTCCCCAAGCTGTCGCGGCGGATCCTGCATCAGTTGTATCTCGGCTACCCTGATTCGGCCGCGGCGCGCGGGGACACGGCGCAGGCTCGGTCTGTTTCGAAAGACGTTGCGGAACAGCAGTCATCGCGTCAGCCGAGGCGACCGGCCCGTGCCGCGGTAACCCAAGTTCGGGTCCCGGGTCCGGTCAAACGGCTCGTGCGCCTGGTTCCCGGCGTGCACTGGTAACACGGTCTCGTCGTTCCGCTCGGGTTACCCTGAAGACCGTGGGGGGCGATCCGGACCTGGACAACACGATCGGCAAGGCCGACGTGGTCCGGCGGGCATTCGACAGCCTCCCCATATTCATCGTCGCTTTCGCAGGTCCGGAGCATCATTACGTCGCCGCAAATGCGGCCACCCGGGCCGCATTTCCCGCGGTTCGACTGGGAGTTCCGGCGCGAGAACTGTTTCCCGAATTTGAGGATCAGAACCTGATCGAAATCCTCAACCGCGTCTACCGCACCGGCGAGATCCAGCAGGGCCGCGAGTGGCGTTTTCAGTTCGACTTCGACGGATCGGGCACGATGCAGGAGGTCTGCGGCGATATCGTCGTCAGCCCACGCGCGGCCGAAGACGGAAGCATCGAAGGTACTCAGGTGATGCTGACCGATGTCACGGCTCAGGTACAGGAACGCCGCGCCGCGGAAGTGCGCGAGGCAGAACTGTCCGAGCGGTACGCGCAGGTACGGGATCTCGGAATTCTCGTCCAACGTGCCCTACTATCGCCGGCGCTGCCGGTGCTGGCGGGCGCCGACATTGCAGCCGAATA
>CBAAAS010000201.1:0-2197 GCA_964658855.1 uncultured Mycobacterium sp. | reverse complement strand
CACCCAGGACGCCGGCGCCGGCGGTGACTGGTTCGAGGCGGTGCCCGGAGACGACGGGAATGTCTTCCTGGTCGTCGGCGACGTCGTCGGGCACGGTATCGAAGCCGCGGCGGTGATGGCTCAGCTGCGGACCGCGATCCGGATGTCGCTGTTAGCCGGAAACGATATTCACGAAAGCCTTACGGCGGTAGACCAATTCAGCAAGTTCGTACCCGGATCGAAAGCGGCGACCTTGTGCATCGGCCGCTTGGACGCCGGCACCGGGGCTTTCGAATATTGCACTGCGGGACATCCTCCCCCGCTGTTGATCAGTGCGGGCGTCCCACGCTTTCTCGAGCCGACCGGCGCGGGACCGCTGGGCAGCGGGATCGGCTTCCCCACCCGCACCGAAACCGTGGACGTGGACGATGCGGTACTGCTCTACAGCGACGGCATCATCGAGCGTCCGGGTCGTCAGCTTGCGGCCAGCACCGCCGAGTTCGCCGACATCGCATCTCGCATCCTGGGCGGCTCGGCGTTCCCGATCGAGACGACATCACGTCCCGTCGAGCGGTTGTGCTCGCAGACCCTGGAGTTGATGCTGCGCACTACGGGCTACAACGACGACGTGACTTTGCTTGCCGCGCAGCGCCGTACCCCACCGCCGCCACTGAAGCTGAGCGTCGCTACCGGCGTCCAGGCCGCCCGCGAGGTGCGCGGGCCATTGCGGGCCTGGTTATCCGACATCGGCGCCGACGAAGTCGACGTCATGATCCTCGTGCAGATCCTGTGCGAGTTCGTCGAGAATTCCTTCGAGCACGGGTACCGCTCAGCGACCGCCGGCCAAATCGACGTCGAGGCAGCGCTGGACGGGCAAGGTCTGGTCCATGCCTCGGTGAGCGACCGTGGCCAATGGAAGCCACCGTCGGCGGACCCCGGCATGCGGGGCCGCGGGCTGATGCTGGCGGATGCATTGGCCACCGAAAGCCGCATCGTCGGCAGCGACAGCGGTACCACCGCGTCGATTACGCACCGGCTGTGCCGGCCCGCGAACATCGTGATCGACCCGAACGTCGTGCCCGTCACCGAACATCCCGCCTCGCACGAATTCTCCACCGAGCTCGTTGACGATCGTCTGGTGGTCACGGGCGACGTCGACAACGCGACAGCACCCACTCTGGAGGCGCAGATCGCGCGCAAAAGCCGCTCCGGCACTTACCCTTTGACCGTTGACCTGTCGTCGGCCACCCATCTCGGTTCTTCCGGGCTGCGAGTCTTGGCCGAAGCGCTGGAACGTGCGCGTCACCATGGCACCGAACTCGCCTTGGTCGCGTCACCGGGAAGTCCGGCTCACCACGTGCTGATGCTGGTCGGGCTGCCGCTTACCACCGAGGCCGTCGCCGACCGGGTCGAATAGACGCGAGCAGGTATCGTCTCCGCGGTGGCCGCCACACCAGTTTTCGCCGATGTCGACACCGGCGTCGACGATGCCATTGCGCTGATCTACCTGTTGGCCAGTCCGGACGCCCAACTGGTCGGCATTGCGTCCACGGCCGGAAACGTTGGTGTGGAGCATGTCTGCAACAACAACCTGAGCCTGCTGGACCTGTGCCGCGTCGAGGGCGTGCCGGTGTCGCGAGGTGCTGAGCATCCGCTGAATTCCGTCGCACCGGTCGACAGCGCAGTCCACGGGTCACAGGGCCTGGGATACGCCGAATTGCCGCCGACCGATATGTTCAAGGTACCGGTGCCGACGCTCGAATCGGCGGTGGCGATGGGCGCCGAAGACAGACTCGAGGACGTCGCCAGATTTTGCACCGCGAGGGAATAACTCGCCGGGGTGGCACTCGAGGTGGCGGACGCGCTGGCCACGGTGGTGTCGGCGAGCGTCGCCGTGCGTGCCGCCAGGTTGCTCGGGGTCTGCAGGGTCGTCAAGGTGGCCTGCAACGTGGATAGGGCGCTGCTGAAGGTGCCGTAGGCCGACACCTGCGCGTCGATCGTCGATTTGCGCGAAGAGAGCTGATAATTCTCGGCAGACCCCGCGGCCGTGGTCAGCGTCGAGACGATGCTGTTGATGTCGAGCCCGGAGCCGATACCGGTCGAGGAGATGACGGCACTTCCCGCACTCGCTGCGGTGCTCGCCGTGCTGGCAGTCGATGAGCCGGTGGAAGAAACGGTTGAGCTCATATCCTAGGTCCTCGTTCGCTGTAAAAGGGTA
>CBAAAS010000200.1:5271-5938 GCA_964658855.1 uncultured Mycobacterium sp. | reverse complement strand
CGACCGGCGACGCGCGCTCTGGCGTTGCCGATCAGCGAAGCCGTCGGCGCCGCGATCGACCCGGCCGCCGTTGTCGCGCGCGGCGGCGTCGAGCACTGCACTCATCGCGCCGCCGACGGTAGCGCGCGTTCCGTCCGTGTGACCGTCGCCGCCATGGACGACGGCTACGTCCTGGTCTGCTCCGACGAGACCGCGTTGCGACGGGCCGAACAGCGCGTCGAGACCGTCGTGAACTCGTTGGAGGCGGGAGTGATGGTGCTCGACGCGCACTGCCGGCCGCAGTCGATCAATCCCGCTGCCCGCCGGATCCTCGACTTCCCGTCGGACCAGACCCTGCTGGACGGGCTTGACATGAGCACTGTGTTCCCCCTCTTGACTTCGGACGGCAAGCCGCTCGGCTCAGGACCGCAACTCATCCGGGAGGTGCTGGCTCGTGGTGCGGTAATCCGAAACGTGGTCATCGGCATCGACCTACTCGACGGCAGCCGACGCTGGCTCTCGGCCAGCGTGCGCCCCCTCGATGACCCGGACACCGGTCAGCCCGGAGCGCTGGCCTCGTTCACCGACATCACTGAGCGATACAACGAACAGATCCGGCTCGATCACAAGGCCCATCACGACTCGCTGACCGGGTGCTACAGTCGCCAATACCTGGACCACGCTTTTA
>CBAAAS010000200.1:0-5261 GCA_964658855.1 uncultured Mycobacterium sp. | reverse complement strand
CACGATTCGCTGACCGGGTTACCCAACCGCGCCTACGCCGAAGCGCGCGCCACTCAAGCACTGCAGGGCCATCCCCCCACCCTTGCGGCGGTGATGTTCATCGACCTCGACAACGTCAAGAAAATCAACGACATCCTCGGCCACCATGCCGGCGACGTCGTGATCATCACCGCTGCCGAACGCCTCCGCTCAGCGCTGCGCCGCGAGGACTTCCTTGCGCGCCACGGCGGCGACGAATTCGTCGTGCTGCTGTTCGGAGAAACCGGCCACGCCGCACTCGAGCAACTGGCCGACCGGATACACGGCGCACTCGCCGAACCGCTCGAAGCTTTGAGGCTCCCGGCACGCACCCTCACCGCCAGCATCGGAATCACCAAAGTCGCTCCCGCAGAGCACCGTAACGCCGCTCAAGTCCTGCACGACGCGGACGCCGCGATGTATGAGGCCAAGGTGTTCCGCGCGACCACCCGTTTCGCGACCACGCCAGGTTCCAAAGCGATTGGAAGCGCCGGCATCGCAGGCAGCCGGCGGCCATCAGTGGTCAAGGCCGTTCCGCAGACCGGCTAGCGGCGGGCCGTTGTACCGCCTCGACCGCCGAGGAGCCTGCCCCGGCCAACGTTGGCGGGACTCGGCGAGATCGGTGTGGCGGCAACCCGTTTTGGTGTGTATGGGCGTCCCGATTCGAACCGCCAGATCGCGCGGTCGAGGTGAGAACTGTTCCACGCCTTGGCTTCAGCGACGCGGGCCAGAAGCTGGGCTGCGTGCGCGGGATCAAGAGCCCCGGGCCGGTACCCGACGACACGCGTTACGTATTTGAGGACAATTCGTTCGGCGTTGGCTCCGGGAACCTGGGCGAGTATGAGCGCCGCCTCCCAGGTCGCGCCGGATCCCTGACCAGGCAGGGCCCGCCAGGCACGTTCTATCGCCTTGAGGGCAACTTGATCAGCGGCGACTGAGCGCAGGTCGGCTGTCGTGCGGACCCAATGTCTGGGCAGGAGTTTGCTCAGGGTAACGATGGCCGCGGCTTTCGACGGCACATCTTCGTCTGTGGTGGCGGGACGGTGATCAGCGATCGCGGTCCCCCACGCGTACGGTCCGCCCAGTCTGTGAATGGTATCGGCCAATTCGTCGGTGCCGTCGGTGTCGGGATTCCCGCCTTCGCCGGCGCGGTAGTCACGGTAACGCCCCACGACTTTGACCACCGAGGAATGGTGGGCGCCCCCGGAGTAGATCGCGTCGATCATGCACAGCGCCAACGAGTTCGGGTATCCGTCGGGCGCCAGCCAGAGATCCGGATCTGCCAGATCCGTGTGGCACGCCTTGAGCAGCGCGGCGACATCTTCGGAATCCAACGCTACCTCCACGGGGACGGCCTCACCCGCACCGGCGCCTCGATGGCAACCATGAAACCTTCCGAGACATGTCTGGGTCTGACAAAACGCCTCCCGGCTGAGATCGTTTGCGGGCGTGACGATCTCGATAGATGTACCCGTCGCGATCGCTCCGCGCCCGTCGTGAAGGTCTAGGCGCCACTCAGCGTTCGAGTGAACACTTGTTTACAGTACCGCTGGTACCGGCAATCGTCTAGTCCTGCGATGGGGACTGCCGTCGAGCGGGTATCGGCAGCCGGCAGAGCAATGCCACGGCAGGTAGTTGCCCGAAACATGCAGTGACGGTTGCGGGTTGCGGCCGGCGACGGCGCTCTACGGTCTCTGGGGTAACCACATCAACCCCCATGGACATCTACCAAACTCGAATGTCGCGCGCCTGACAACGAAACGTTCTATGGGCCATGGTGTTATGGGGAATAGCCTACCGCTCACAGGCCGCGCGAGGCCTCGTCGAGCATTGCACCCAGCCGGCCCGGTTCGCTGAAATATGTCAGGCGTCGACGCGCCTCGGCGCTGTGTCGGCGCGCCTCATCGGCACGGCCTTGCAGCCGCAGCGCGTGCACCAGTTCGATCAACAGCGGCACGACGACGTTGGTCGAATCCCGCTCGGGCGCGAGATCCGCGACAATCTCATACCCGGCACGGCTGATCGCGGCCGCGGTGTCGATGTCACCGAGCAGCAGGTACGCCCTTGCCGCCACGGACCACGCGTGCGTGGTTTGTGGCACCGGCTCGATGCGCGAGCCCGCTCTGATCTCAGTGACGTGACGGACCGCGGACCGGGCGGCGGGGTCTCCCGACGTGGCCAGGACGTAAGCCGTGAGCGCCCACGCGCCGATTCGCGCGACGGGATTGTTGACGATGCTAGGACTTGCCAGGGCCTGCTCGGCGGACTGCAGGACTTCCCCGGTGGGGCCGTCGACCCAACTGCAGAGCAACGCCACGGTCATAGCTTGGTGGGCCAGCGTCGGATCGTCGGCGGCGCAGTTGGCCAGTCCCCGGCGGGCTTGTATCAGCGCTTGGTCGAGGTGGCCGAAGTTGAACCATGCCTTCATGAAATCGACGTGTGACCGTGCCTTCCGATGGCCTGGCAGTGATTCCACGTGGGTGAGCCAGGACTGCAATTCGGCTTGTTCGCCTCGGATTCCGGCCACCATGGCCGATGCCAGACTGAGTGGGATCGAGCCCTTGACCACGTCGGTGGGCAGCTGCGAGAGCCACTGTTTCACCACCGCCCCGCGATTGCTGATCAGCAGGAAGCGTGGGTAGGAGATACCCATCAGCCGGGCGGCGTCGTCGTGTTGCCCTGCGGCCAAGTGGTGTTGGACCGCCTCGGGGACGTTGCCATGGTCGGTGTGCCAGCTCGCCGCACGGCTGTGACGCTGGGCGAGCAGGTCCTTGGTCGAGGCGCGGCTTTTGGCCCGCAGCACAGCAGCCAGCGTGTGATGGAGTCGCTGCCAGTGGCCGATCGCGTCGAGGTCGACGAGGAACATGTTGTCGGCAAGGTGGTCGAGGATCTGCTGTGAATCCGTTCGCTCGCGCACGTAGTCGCACAGGTCGGCGGTGAATCGGTCGAGGATGGAGATGTCTTGGAGAAAGGCCGCGTGTGGCGGCTCCAGGGTGGTCAGGATTTCTTCGGCGAAGTATTGGTGGAGTTGTCGCCCGGGTTGACTCAGCGCAGCGATCACCGCTTCCGGCGGTACTCCGTTGCGCAGTGACAGGCTCGCGAGGTAGAGGCCCGCGGGCCAGCCGTCGGTTCCGGTGGTGATCGCCGCGATGTCGTCACCTCCCACCGCGACGCCGAGGCGGTCGATCAGTAGCTCGCGTGCTTCGCGATCATCGAAGCCGAGCTCGGTGGGCTCGAGTTGGCTGAGCTTCGCGGCGACGGCGAGGCGGGCCAACGGTATCGGGGGTCTGATCCGCGAACACAGGATCAGCCGGCAATCGCGCGGGTCGACCTGGTCCAGAAACCATTCGATCTGGCCGACGATGACGGGGTCGCTGATCCGGTGCAGGTCATCGATCACCACCGACACCGCGCGGCGTTGTCGCGCCAGCTCGCGGGCCAGGGCAACCAGGACCCGCTCGACGTCAGCGCCCCCGACCAGGCTGGCCAAAAGGTCGTCACCGAAATCGGGTAGGGCGGTGCGTAAGGCCACCACGACAACGGTCCAAAACCGGCTGGGTTCGTCATCGTCGGTCTCGAGTGAGATCCAGGCGCCCGGATCCGGCGTCGTCGTCAGCAGTTGGGCAGCGAGGGTGGATTTGCCGCTGCCGCCGGGCGCGATCAGCAGCACGTGGCGGCGACCCTGCTGGTCCAGGTGCTGCAGGCAGCGCTCACGGACGATGTGTTCCGCGCGTGCGTGTGGCCGGACGAACTTGGTCAATGGGTACAGCGTTGACACGTCCAGGGTGCCGCTGGTCCGGGCAGCCAGCGCCTGTTCGCCGCCGACCAGATTCTCCAGGCTGCCACCAGACTCCCACGCGGCCAGCACCTTACGAATTCCCTCCAGCGAGAAGCCCTCCCGCTGTAACTGCTGGATCACCGTCATCCGGTGCAGGTGCGCCGGCCCGTAAAATCCGGTGCGCCCAGCCATTCGCGGCGCCGGCAGTAGGCCACGTTCCAGGTAGGCCCGAACGTTGCGCACCGAAACGCCCGCCGCAGAAGCGAACTCACCGATGGTCATCTCGTCTGTCAACGCGGCGTGACTTTCAGAAGCGATCGATGGGCAGGACGGGCCTCATCTGTGTGAAATCCTTCCCGGCGCTGTGATCGTCGTTCCAGCGCGCGCCCGGCGAGGGCGCTAGTCAGTTCGTCGCCGGTGGCATGGACGCCTCGGCGGTGGAGTGATTGGGCGGCGGCAACTGAGTGAACACCTGTACACGGTACCGCTGGTACCGGGAATCGTCCAGAACTGCGCTCACGGCCGGATGCGAGGCACGTGGGAATCAATGAAAGACGAATGCACGATGCCTGACAACGAACCATCTTGTGGGCCATCGTTTGATGGCGAATGACACACGGTCGCCCCGCCGAAGTCAATCAGATGCTCGGGGCAAGTGTTACGGCGACACCCTGTGATGCCGGTTCTGCCAACGCCTTACGTCGTTGCGGGTATTCACGCAAGCCCGTCGACATGTCGGCGATCGCATCACGGATGCTGATCTGGCCGCACGAGTACGCTCACCCCATGGGGCGCCACGTGTTCGACGACAAGTTGCTGGCCGTGATCGCGGACAATTCTCTCGGCGTGCTGGCCACGCTCAAGCGGGACGGCCGGCCGCAGCTGTCCAACGTCTCGTATTACTTCGATGCCCGTAACGCCGTCATTCAGGTGTCGGTCACCGAACCACGGGCCAAGACCCGCAATCTGCGTCGCGACCCGCGGGCGTCGCTGCACGTCGGCTCGGACGACGGCTGGTCGTACGCCGTCGCGGAGGGCACCGCGACGCTGACCCCGCCCGCCGCCGCGCCGGGCGACGACACAGTTGAGGCGCTGATCGCGTTGTACCGCAACATCGTCGGCGAGCACCCGGACTGGGACGACTACCGGCAGGCGATGGTCACCGACCGTCGCGTGGTGCTGACCCTGCCGGTGGCCCACATCTACGGCATGCCGCCGGGCGTGCGCTGAATCCCGCCGCGACGTCGCGGGCGCGCTAGGCTTCCGGCATGGCTGAATTGGCGTCAGAGGACGACAACAAACGTAAGTTCCGGGAAGCGCTCGAGCGTAAGAACGCGAAGTCGTCCACGCGATCTGACCATAAGGATCCCGGCGGCGCCAAGCAGACCGGTGCGCACGGCGCGGCCGGAAATCACCGGGAGTTTCGCCGCAAGAGCATTTAACTCGCCAATTCCATCTCGTCTGC